>CACYDQ010000093.1 GCA_902773215.1 uncultured Spirochaetaceae bacterium
CTGACTTAGCGGAGGCGACAGGGGTTGAACCTGCCCGGCCCGTTAGGAACCGACGGTTTAGCAAACCGTTGTATTACCGCTCTACCACGCCTCCAATTCCCCTTGCGGGTTCGGAGCGAGAGGGATTTGAACCCCCGATACCAAAGAGGTATAACGGTTTTCAAGACCGCCGCGTTCGACCGCTCTGCCATCGCTCCAGTGAATTGTAAAGAGATTCTAGCGTATTTATGTAATAAATGTCAAGTACCAAAGAAAGTTTTTTCTGGCTTGCCAGATTGCCGATTATATAATATGATATGTAACACGTTATGGTGTTATCACCAGAAAAATTCATGATTAGGAGCAAGACTTTTT
The DNA here is from genome assembly GCA_902773215.1 of uncultured Spirochaetaceae bacterium. Classification (GTDB taxonomy): domain Bacteria; phylum Spirochaetota; class Spirochaetia; order Treponematales; family Treponemataceae; genus Treponema_D. The sequence continues at coordinate 355 of CACYDQ010000093.1, forward strand.
ATGGAGAATAAGATTTCTATAGACCAGCCGCCAGCAGTGGTGAATGTTCTGAACGGCACCATGCAGGTCTTTCCGTTCCTCGCCACCATGCTCTTGGGCCATCACTACGGAATTTTCACTTTCGGCGAATACTTCAAGTTCTTCTTCAGCGTCCTGAACATCCCGGTTCTCATACTGAATGTTCTTGCCGTGTACCTGCCCAACAAGCTCGTCTACCCCAAGCTCATGGCCTTTGACGGCACAGAGGACTCGGCGGACAGCTGCAACACCCTCGCGAACAAGTATTCTTCCATTAATATCGCGGTAACGATATCGCTCATACTCCTGTACCCGCTCGCGATGGGCTTTGCCGCGCACAGCGGAAATTACCCCAACTTCAACTTCGCGACCTTCTTCATGACCTATGTCGGATGCGGCTTCCTGGGCGCGGTGTTCCTGTACATCCACTGGCTGGAGAACTACGAGGCATGGCTGTCATTCCTGCCCCTCCATCAGGGGAACATGGGCCTTTCCATCGTCGCCCGCTACGTGGCGGTCCTGACCGTCCTGATGAGCGGCATCTTCTTCCTGGTTGCCGGCCCCGCCTTTGCCGTGAAGTATCATACGGTTCCCGTCAATCGCTTCGTCACAAGCCTGATGCTTCCCCTCATGATTGGAGGGGTCGTTCTCGTCCTCCTCGGCATGCTCACCATGACCAGCGGAATCAAAAAGAGGCTGGACCGCATCACCTACTTCGCGGGCAACATCTCGCAGGGCGACTATACGGGGAAGAACCTGGAAATTGTCAGCCGCGACGAGTTCGGTGTGCTGACAGGCCGCCTGAACCGTTTCCACAACACGACGCACGATATATTGAAGGGAATCAAGGGCAACATCGATGACACGAACAAGGTCGCGGTGGAGCTTGAGAGCAACATGACCGAGACTTCCGCGACGATAAAGCAGATCATAGGCAACATCGGCACCATCAGGACCCAGATGGAAGGTCAGTCCTCCGGCATAAACGACGCGACCATAGCGGCCAGCGAAATAATGGAGAACATCAAGACGCTCAACCAGAGCGTAGATGAGCAGACTGCCAGCGTGGAGCAGAGCTCTGCCGCCGTCCGCGAGATGGTCGCCAATATCCAGAGCGTCACGAACATCCTGGAGAAGAACGGGGCGCAGGTCGATCAGCTGGCCAAAGCCGCGGACGAAGGTCAGAAGGGCGTGGCGAACGCCGTCAATATGTCCAGGAAAATCCTTGAGGAGTCCGTGGGCGTACAGGAGGCAAGCTCCGTCATACAGAACATCGCCGACCAGACCAACCTCCTTGCCATGAACGCCGCCATTGAGGCCGCCCACGCCGGTGAGTCCGGAAAGGGCTTCGCCGTCGTCGCCGACGAAATCCGCAAGCTCGCCGAGCAGTCCAACACCCAGGGCCGCAAGATAAGCGAGAGCTTGTCCGGCCTGACCGAGGTCATAAAAGGTGTCGCCGATACGACCGGCCAGCTGCAGAATCAGTTCGGCAAGATTTACGAGCTGACCCAGACCGTCCAGCAGCAGGAAGGGGTTGTCATGAACGCGATGAAGGAACAGAACGAGGGATCCACCCAGATTCTGGACGCGATGAAGAACATAGACAACTCGACGATAAGCGTCAAGCAGGGTGCCGCCGAGATGCTGGGCGGAGGCAAAAAAATTACCTCGGAGATGGAGAAGATAAGCGCCTCCGGCGAGAACATAATGAATTCGATGGAAGAGATTTCCAGCGGCGCAACGCAGATAACCGAGGCCGTCGCCAACGTCACGAAGAGTTCGGCGGAGAACAACGAGGCTGCCAAGCAGCTTGATGACGTTATCCGCAAGTTCAAGCTTTAGCCTGCACGGGCACGGTGTAACCAGACGGCTGGCGGGGGAGTTTTATGTGCATGGCATGCATCCCCGCCATACCGGATGCTTATATCTTGCATTGATTTGAGGAGTAAGAAGAAATGAAAAAATCTGCTGTTATCTACGCGCTTGTATTTTCCCTGGCGGCAATGACCGCCGTGCTTCCCGCCTTTGCCTCTGATTCGGGGTCTGGTGAGTCCGTGGCGAACGAGGCCGCCGAAGAGAGCAATGGCCAGAAGATAAAGCAGGGGGCGAAGGGCATCTTCAACGGCATCAAGGGTGCTGTCAAGGACGGAACCCACACTGCAAAGGAAAAGGCCCGCACCCTGACTCAGGAGGCGTACGTCGGCGAGTGGTATTTTGCCAACGGCAACTATTCCACGATGATAAAGTTTGAGAACGACTGGGATTTCACGATTACCCAGACCAAGAAGGGCGGCGAGAACGTCTGGAAAGGCTCCTATGAGGAAGGGGACGAGAAGAGGCAGCTCGTCCTCCATATCGTCTCGGCGAACGGCAAGACTTCCTACAAGGACTGGAAGCTCAGCTATATCGCGGAGAAGAAGGATTACATCATAGTCAGCTGCCCGGATATGGGCAAGGATCCGAATGGCTTCGACTTTTCCCGCCGCGCCCTCTTTGAGTTCGTGGGCGAGTAGGGGCTAGGCCTTCTTGCGGCGGGGATGGTCTTTCCCTGCCGCTCCTACCATCCCTGCACAGACATCGCAGCAACGGACGGGCGGGATTATGCCGCCTGTCCGCCAGGGCAGGGTGTTCTGCCCGAAGTATGACAGGATGCTCTGCCTGCGGCAGGTCCGCCTTGCTACGAAGCGCATCATCTCCTGCAGTTGCATCTGCGCCTGAACGAAATTTTCCTTTCCCCTGAAGAAATAACGGATTTTGCTCGCGTCCCCCGGACTGTAGAGCATCAGCGCGTCCGCCCGCTTGCCGTCGCGGCCTGCCCTGCCTATCTCCTGATAGTATTCCTCTATGGAGCGGGGCATGGACGCATGGATGACGAAGCGCACGTCCCCCTTGTCTATTCCCATCCCGAACGCGACCGTCGCCGCCATTATCCTGACCTCGCCGGACAGCCAGCGCAGCTGCCGGTCTGTCCGCTCCTCGTCGGAGAGCCCCGCATGGTAACTCGTTATGCTGAAGCCCCTGCCCGCAAGCTTCTCTGCCATCCCGTCCGCCTCCTTGCGGGAGAAGCAGTAGATTATGCCGGATTCCTCCCTGTGCCCCGCAAGGAATGCCTCTATCTGGGCATTTCCCCGCTGCCTGAGCCTGATCTCGATGTAGATGTTGGGCCGGTCGAAGTTCCCGATGAGGATTTCCGGCTTGTCCAGGTTCAGCTGCCGGATGATGTCCTGCCGGACGGTCCGGGTGGCCGTCGCGGTCAGAGCGAGGCAGTTCGCCTGCGGGAATGTCCGCCGCATCTCCCCGATTCCCAGGTAGTCGGGGCGGAAGTCGTGCCCCCATTCGCTGACGCAGTGTGCCTCATCCACGGCGAGCAGCCTGACATGGCTTTTCAGCTTGTCGAGCAGGTGCCTGAGCCTTATGCTGGACAGGGTCTCCGGCGAGACATAGAGGATGCCGCACCTGCCCTTGCCGCAGCATGCCTCCAGCTTGTGGCAGCTTTTTCCGTATTCCTCGGGAGACAGGTCGCCGTGCAGGGCGAGTACCTCCGTTCCGAGCGGCTCCAGGCGGGGGCGGAGCTTGGCTACCTGCTCCCGCATCAGGGCGATGAGGGGGGAGACGACGATGGTCAGTCCGCCCAACAGGAGCGCGGACAGCTGGTAGCAGAGGGACTTGCCCCCGCCGGTGGGCATGACTGCCAGAGTGTCGCGCCCTGACAGCACGCAGGAGATGACTTCCTTCTGCATGGGGCGGAACTTGTCGAATCCAAAGACTGCCCCCAGTACTTCCCTGCTGTTCCACAGGTCCGGGCTCTCGCAAAAGAGGGCTCCGCCACCCCTGCCTACTATAAGAGAATGGCTCCGGCAGCTGTCCCTGAGCTGACGGTGAATTTCATCATATTTTACTTCTTGCATACATTACCCCTTGAAAAAAACTTCCAAACCTGCTAATATAAATTCAGTTTGAGCCGGCTTGGTGGAATGGTAGACACGAAAGACTCAAAATCTTTTGCCAGCAATGGTGTCTGAGTTCAAGTCTCAGAGCCGGTAACGTGCCCCCGCAATTCAGCGGGGGTCTTTTTTTGCCTTTCGTCCTGCTCCTACATCATGCCCAGCTCCTCGGCAAGACCGCCCGCCTTCCGGTAGGCCAGGGCCTCCGCCATGCTTCCGCCGCTTATTGTGTCCTCGCCCCGTATGTCCGCGGCCGTGCGTGCGAGCTTGATGCAGCTGGCCCTGCCACGGGGCGAGAAGGAATGGCGGTCGCATGCCTCGTCCAGCAAGGCCTCTGCCTCGGCGGAGAGGGGGCAGCAGCCTGAGATTTCCTGAGGGGTGAGCCTTGCGTTCTTCTTGCCCTGCCGGGCCAGCTGTGCCAGGACTGCCCGGGCAATTCCTTCCCGGAGTTCTGCCGTCGTCAGGGGGGTGTCTCCCCCGCCCTTAGTCCCGCTGTCCTCGTGCTTTTCCACCTGCACGCGGATGTCCACCCGGTCCAGAAGGGGTGCGGAGAACTTCTTCCAGTACTGCGCCACCGCGTTCGACGAGCAGAGGCAGAGCTTGTCGCGCGAGCCGAAGTTTCCGCAGGGGCAGGGGTTCGTGGCGAGCAGGAGCTGGAAGGAGGCGGGGAAGGTCGTGGACCTGCCCGCCCGGCTCAGGGTAATCGTGCCGCTTTCCAGCGGTACGCGGAGCATTTGCAGGACGGAGCTTTTGAATTCTGCCGCCTCGTCCAGGAAGAGGACTCCGTTATGGGCAAGGGAGATTTCTCCGGGGGTCAGCCGGGGGCCGCCGCCGCACATCCCCTCTATGCTCGCCGTCTGGTGGGGCTGCCTGAAAGGGGCGGTGCGGACGAGGGGGCTGTCCGGCGGGAGCAGGCCCGCGATGGAGTAAATCCTGGTGACCGGCTGCGCCTCCTCCTGTCCGAGCAGGGGCAGGAGGGCGGGGAACTTCTGCATGGCGAGCGTCTTTCCGCAGCCCGGAGGCCCGAACGCCAGCACGTTGTGCCCGCCCGCCGCCGCCAGCTGGAGGGCGCGGACAAAGAATCCCTGTCCCCGGATGTCCGCGTACTCGTAACCCGGCGCAGCTTCCGGGAAGAGGATCCCGCTCACGTTCATGGCGGGGAAGCCGTCCGGGACTGTCTCTCCGCCGGAAGCGGGGGGCTTGCCGGTGAAGCTGCTCTCCTTCCGCAGGGCCTCATAGGCTTCCACAAGGGATGACGCGCCGAACACTTCCATGCCCTCGATTTCCCGCGCCTCGCCGGCGTTCTCCTTGGGTACGATGCAGCGGCGGATTCCGCCCTCCCGTGCCGTGCTTGCTGCCGCGTGAACGCCCTTCAGGGGGCGGACACGCCCGTTCAGCTCCAGCTCGCCCATCACAAGCACGCCGTCGTCAGGAAACCCTTCACCCCTGCCGTCCGCAATGTCTTTCTCGCAGAGGACGGCAAGGGCCACGGCGAGGTCGAACGCCGCCCCTTCCTTTTTCAGGTCCGCCGGGGCGAGGCTGATAAGGACACGCTCCGGGGGGAAGTCGAAGCCGCAGTTCCGTATTGCGCTCCGCATCCGCTCCCGGGATTCCTTGACGGCCCCGTCGGCCAGACCCACGATGTCCACGGCGGGAATCCCCCGCCGCAGGTCA
>CACYDQ010000094.1 GCA_902773215.1 uncultured Spirochaetaceae bacterium
CCGGGTCGGCGAGGAGAACTGCTGCTACATCCACCTGACCCTTGTCCCCTATCTGGGTAAGGCGCACGAGCTCAAGACCAAGCCGACTCAGCACTCTGTCAAGGAACTGCAGGAGCTTGGAATCCAGCCGAACATCCTCATGCTCCGGACCGAGGTTCCGATCGGAGAGAGCACCCGCGAGCACCTGGCCCGTTTCTGCAACGTGGACACCGACTGCGTCATACAGAACCTGAACGCCAAGTCCATCTATGAGGTTCCGCTGAACATGGAGAAAGAGGGGCTGGGGAACGCCGTCTGCAAGGCGCTCGGCCTGGAGAAGCGTGAAACCCAGCTTGAGGACTGGGCCAAGATGGTCCATACCTTTGAGAATCCCAAGCATACGGTGAACATCGCCCTCGTCGGCAAGTACATAGAGCTTCACGACGCGTATCTGTCGGTCGTCGAGAGCCTGACTCACGGCGGCATTGCGAACGAGGCGGAGGTCGTGCTGGACTGGATAGACAGCGAAACCCTGACCGACGATGACAAGACAGCCGAGCGGCTTGCCGGGGCTGACGGCATCATCGTTCCGGGCGGATTCGGCTCACGCGGCATAGAGGGCATGATCCGTGCCGCCCGCTACGCCCGCCTGAACAAGGTGCCCTACTTCGGCATCTGTCTGGGCATGCAGATAATCGTCATCGAGTACGCCCGCGACGTGCTGGGCTGGACGGACGCGCATTCTACCGAGATTGACAAGGACACGACGCACCCGGTCATAGACCTCATGCCTGACCAGAACGGCAAGATTCTGGGCGGTACCCTCCGCCTGGGCAAGTTTGAGTGCGCGGTCAAGCCCGGGACCCTGACCGAGAAGGCCTACGGCTCGCTGACCGTCTGGGAGCGGCACCGGCACCGCTACGAGTTCAACAACAAGTACCGGGAAGACTTGGAGAAGGCTGGCTTAATCATTGCGGGCGTGAACCCGGAGCGGGATTTGGTGGAGATTGTCGAAGTACCTGACCACCCCTGGATGCTCGGCGGTCAGTTCCACCCGGAGTTCAAGAGCCGGCCTAACAAGGCAGGTCCCCTGTTCCGGGATTTCATCAAGGCTTCTGTTGAATACGGAAAAAAGTAATGTAACGGGGGAAAGGGAACGGCGGCAGGCTCAGTCGTCGTTCTTTGTCTCAAAGTACTTGGAGTCCTCCAGATACTGGCGGCGGGTCATCACGAGCGTGATGAGCTCCTGGTACATGTTGTAGTCCACTTCAAGGGCAATCGGAAAGATGAAGTATTCGGTCTCGTCGCAGTAACGCTCGATGAAGGCCGCGCTCGTGACGAATCCCAGGCTTATCATGTTGCTTATGCGGTCGGCGCACTTGAGCAGCTTTGCTTTGTGGCTTGCGTTGGCGAGGATGCCCCTGAGGTACTCGTTCTTCAGCTGGCCGGGCTTTTTGGTTACTTCCTGCACCAGCTTCAGGACTTCCTCTCCTTCTTCGTCGGCGTTGCGGATGAGCTCTATGTCGAACCCGGGGATGTCCTCCACCACGTCATGGATGCAGCTTGCCTTGAGCAGGACACTGTCGATGTATCCGTAGTCAATCAGGATGCCCATCGTGTCCATCTGGTGGCGGAACATGTTGCCGCCCGCGAAGCGTGCCTTGCCAATCAGGTAGGTCGCCAGCTGCATGTAAGGGGCGAGCGTGATGCCCTTGAGCGTGAGCATGTGCTCCTTGTCCATCTGAGAAGGTTTTTCCGTTGCCATGTTGAATACTTTGCCCATGCTGAAACCGCCTTCTTATATTATCGAGATGAATACAAAAAGCCTTGAATTTTTCCCCACAAATCGGAAATTCCGTGGTAGAATAAGAATATCAATTGACATCGATATGCAGGTTCGCAGGTTTGCAGGAGGTGAATATGGCGAAAGACGATATCTTGAAGGACTACCGCTACGACGGCACGAGGAAGCTGGACCTGAGCTCTGTCCCACACGATTCCGAGGGAAGGGGAGGGCAAAAAGAGGAGTACGCCTACAAGACCGATGAGAACATCAAGGAGATAGACGACTGGCAGGGCAAGCTTTACGCCCAGTCGCAGGAGTCCGTCCTGATAATCCTGCAGGCCCTGGACGCGGCGGGTAAGGACGGAACGATAAAGCACGTCCTGGGGCCGCTCAACCCGCAGGGCATCAGCGTCCACAGCTTCAAGGCCCCCAACTCCGAGGAGGAGCAGCACGACTTCCTCTGGCGCTACCACAAGCGTCTCCCGCAGCGGGGCAAGATGTGCGTGTTCAACCGTTCGTACTACGAGGAGGTGCTGGTCGTCAATGTGCACGAGTTCTGGAAGGACTACAACATGCCCAAGCGGACCTTCCATAACGGCAAATATATAGAAGGGAAGTACAAGGAAATCGTCAACTGGGAGAACTACCTCTACGGCAACGCTTTTCGTGTGGTCAAAATCTTCCTGAATCTGTCCAAGGGTGAGCAGAAGAAACGCTTCTTGGAGCGGATTGAGCGCAAGGAGAAGAACTGGAAGTTCAGCGAGAACGACCTGAAGGAGCGCAAGTACTGGGACAAGTACCAGAAGGCCTTTGAGGATGCGATAAACGCGACCTCCACCAAGAACTGCCCCTGGTATGTCGTTCCTGCCGACCAGAAGTGGTATGCCCGCTACCTCTTCTCCCAGATACTCGTTGAGACCCTCAGGGACATAAACCCGTCGTTCCCCAAACTGCCTGAGTCCAGCGCGGAGGAGCTCAAGAAGTGCGAGGAAATCCTCTTGTCGGAGTAGGCGGACGTGATGAGAAAGCTTCTGGGAGTTACCGTCGCCCTGCTGATTGCGGGAATCGCCGTCGCTGGCGGGACTGAGGACGGGGCCGTCAGTTTTGAGCTGTCAGGGCAGGCGTTCTCGTTCATGCCCGCCGGAGAGGACGGCTTCTGCATGGGCGTTACGGAGGTGACCCAGGCCCAGTACGAAGCGGTGATGGGCGGGAACCCCAGCCGCTTTAAGGGGGCTGATCTTCCCGTGGAGCAGGTCAGCTGGTATGACGCGATTTATTTCTGCAATGCGCTCAGCATGGTTGCCGGACGGAGCCCGGTCTACGCGGTGGACGGCGAGCGCGATGTGACCAAATGGGACTATGTGCCGCACCGGGGCGACCGCCTTGCCGGGCACATCACGCAGGACCTGGCTGCGGGCGGATTCCGCCTGCCGACGGAGGCCGAGTGGGAATATGCCGTGAATGGAGGGCAGGATTTCCGCTATGCGGGGAGCGACGTGCTGGACGAAGTCGGCTGGTATGTCATCAACAGCGGCGGACAGACGCACCCCGTTGCGCAGAAGAAGCCCAACGCCTACGGACTCTACGATATGAGCGGCAACGTCTGGGAGTGGGTGTGGGATCCCTACGGGAAAGATACGAGGAGCCGCTATTACCGGGGCGGCAGCTGGTACTATGGCAGCAATTACAGCAGCCCGGTCAACCGGGTATCCAACCGGGGCTACTACTACGCCTACCACCAGAGCGACTTCACCGGTTTCCGTCTCTGCTTCCGGAGCCTGCCTTGATTTCTTTCCCGCTACAGGCTATGATTTATGACCTGTAGTATGAGAAAGAATCTTTGCATCGCCTTCCTTACGCTCGCCGCTTCTCTTGCCGTGTATGCCTGGGAGCCGGGCTTTGGGAAGCAGAAGCCTGAGCCAATCCTGCACGACCTGTCCAAGACCCAGGACGTGTCGGGCTTTTTGCCGGATAAAGTGCACATCCGCACGATGACCCAGTCCTACTGCAAGTACTACGAGTTCGCGCTCGCGGACGGCCGCATATACGCCAAGAAGCCGGGGGCGGACAAGTGGGAGCTCTTCCTTAAGTCCGGCCTGCCTTTCAGGACGGCGGGCGGCGACAAGTTCGATACCCCCTCCGCGATACGCGAGATTGCCTGCGACGCGGACACCCTCTATGCCTTCGACGACCAGGGGATAATGTACACGGTCTACTTCAAGAAGGTCCTCAGGCAGAAGCTCTTCAAATGGACGCGGATTTACGGTTTCCCGAGGAACCGCTACGTGCAGCAGAACGAGATGGTGCTGAACAAGCGGGGCTGGAGCATGGGGGCCAGGCGTGAGGAAATCCTCTGGTACGAGGACCGTTACGGCAACCAGCACCATTGGGGGACGATGGGGCTTGAGACTTTCTACTTCCTGACGGAGGACGGCCAGCACATCCGCTTCTGCGACTCGGGCCTGCCGCCGGACTTCAGCCGCTACATAGAGTGCCCGGAGAATGGCAGCTTCATCGCGGAGAACATCAGCGTCTCCGGGGATACGATTTTCCTCATCGGCAACCGGGGAACCATGTATACCCGGCTCATAGACTTTGACACGATGGGCTGCGACCCCATGTTCTTCCTTTATACCTATGACGCGGAGAAGCAGAGCCTGCGGGGGGATGACTACCTTTCCAACTATACGGCCTGGGCGCTTCCTGCTGAGGACTGGGCCAAACAGGTTCCCATTCCGCTCGAGGGCAAGGCGCGGCTGACCAAGATGATAAGCATTGCCCAGACGGGGCAGGGCAACTACACCCGTGAACTCAGGGTCGCGGGATGCGACAAGGACGGGGTCATCGGCTACTGGCGCAAGATGCTCTATGAGAACAAGTGGGTTTTTGTCCCCGCCGACTTGCATCTGGACGAGAGTGTCTGGCTGGATCCCTCCAAAGAGGAATACGGCAAGGAGCTGACGTTCTCCTACGAGGGCTATGTCACGAAGGACGGCAGCAAGCTTGACGGCATCCGCTGCTCCGTGTCCGGCCCCGCCCTTTCCTCCGAGGACCGGTGCACGCTCACGATGTCCTTTGAGGACGAGAGCTTTTCCTGTGCCCTTTTCCCGGTGGAGAAGTGGACCTACCTCCTGCGTGGGTCACCGGGATTTGACGGCAGCCCACGGAACTACTTTGTTACCCCGGAGCTTGACGAGCGCAAGCTGGAGAATTATTCCGAGCCCTTCAGGACCATCCTGACCGACATCTTCAAGGGAAAGAACCATTCCCTCTTCGCCTGGTCCGCCCTCGCGACGACCGATTACTACGAGGTTGACATGGACGGGGGCAAGCTCGGCAGTTCCTACAAGATTTACATGACGCGCGACGGCAAGGATATACACCCCTTCGTCTTCCGGGGCAGCACGATGCTCTTCCAGGAGGGCTCTGACTTGGAAAGCCCGATGGAGGCCAGGTATCTCCTGGACGAAGGAAGGACATACGGCCCCGCCGACCGGCAGCTGATAGAGGACAAAATCGAGGCGAACAAGGAGCTGGGGAAGAAGCTTCGCGCGGCGATAGAGGAGAACAATGCTTCCCGCGACAGCTCCGAGCTGTCCCGCTGGGGGTATAACCTTCTGGATTTGATAACGAGGGTGACGCTTCTGAACAAGCTGAACGTTCCCAAGATAAAGCAGATGACGAGCTTCGGCTGGGACATCATGAACACCAACGCCAGCCTCTACCGGGACCTGCTTGCCTACAGCGACTGGACCTATCCTGCCATGCTGGAGCTGGTGGACATACGTTTGCGCTATTACGGCAAGCTGCTCAAGGCGGTTGACGCGGGCGAGGAGGAAGCTGAGCTGAAGGCGGGCTTCCACAATTCCTTCATTTCCTATTACCAGGACGCGGGGCTTTCCTCCCGGATGGCGGGCGGGGGCGACACGATGGATCCGTTCAGGACGGAGGGGCTCTTCCCCTGGTTCCTGATACAGAAGGAGGACGGAACGACCATTTTGATGCGGCTCAAGGGGTCTGCGCAGTTCATTCTGGACGGGGGCAAAAAGTTCCGCTTCCCCGCCGATTTTACGGTCGTCTCCGTCGTAACCGGCAGGAAGGCCCCGATACCCGACAAAGGAAAGGGTCTTCTGGACATAGGTTCCTACGACGGCGAGCTGTGCTGGGACGGTACGGAGGCCAGGGTCTATGTGAAGGACAGTATATTCGGGAAAAAGCTCGTGTTCCGGGGGCGGGCCGGCAACTGAAAGACCGCATGTCATAAAAAAATACGCGTTCTTCCCTTGACGTTTTTTGACGGCTTTTATTATTTTTCTAGCAAGGTTATAGAAATGGACGAGGAAAAAGAAGAGAAAGAAGATATTGAGACCACTTCCGGCCCTGAGGTCACTGATTCCCAGAAGACGGAAGATGCGGCGGATATTTCTGAGGAAGCTGCTTCCGAGGCCGATGCGGCTGAAGGGAACGAGCTTGAGATTCTGGCCAAGCAGGTTGCCGCCCTTGAGAAGGAGCGGGACGAATTCAAGGACCAGTACCTGAGGAAATGCGCGGACTTTGACAACTACCGCAAGCGCATGATAAAGGAGAAGCAGGATGCCTTTGACTATGCCAACACGAGCCTGCTCAAGGACTTGCTGGACAGCCTGGACAACTTTGACCGTACGGTGGAGGCCGCAAGCTCAGCGAACGACGCGAAATCGATAGCCGACGGAGTGAAGATGATAAACAAAGGCTTGGTCAGCATGTTGGAGAACAAGTACGAGCTTGTCTCCTACGGTCAGCCGGGTGATGCCTTTGACCCGGAGCTGCACGAGGCAATCGGCAAGTCCGATGACCCCGTGGCGGAGCCGCAGATAAAGGCCGTGTACCTGAAGGGCTACAAGCTCAAGGACAGGGTTATCCGCCACGCCAAGGTCATGGTCTCCATGCCGGACGGTTCGGTGGAGGCCCCGAAGAAGGACGAGGCCGCTGCCGCTTCTGAGAGTGAAAATAGTGGGGAGTCCGGGGCTTCTGCCTCGGAGGAATAAAGATATATTTGAGAGGAGATAGATACTATGGGAAAGATTATTGGAATTGACTTGGGAACGACGAACTCGTGCGTCGCGGTCATGGAGAACGGTGAGCCGGTCGTCATCCAGAACTCGGAGGGCTTCCGCACCACGCCTTCAATCGTCGGCTTCACGGCAAAGGGAGACCGCATCGTCGGCCAGCCCGCCAAGAACCAGATGGTCACGAACCCCAAGAACACCGTCTATTCAATCAAGCGCTTCATCGGCCGCCGCTACAACGAGCTGCCTGATGAAATCAAGCGCATCCCCTACGCTGTGAAGGATCACGGCGATGACGTGCGCGTCGAGGTCGATGAGGCCGGACAGAAGAAAGAGTTCAGCCCGCAGGAGATTTCCGCCTTCATCCTGCAGAAGATGAAGAAAACCGCCGAGGACTACTTGGGCGAGAGCGTCAGCGAGGCCGTCATCACCGTCCCCGCATACTTCAACGATGCCCAGCGTCAGGCGACCAAGGACGCGGGTAAGATTGCGGGCCTTGACGTAAAGCGCATCATCAACGAGCCGACCGCCGCGTCGCTCGCATTCGGATTCAAGCAGGATGGCGACAAGGACAAGACGATTGCCGTCTACGACCTCGGAGGAGGTACCTTCGATATTTCCATCCTTGAGCTGGGGGACGGCGTGTTCGAGGTTAAGTCCACCAACGGAAACACCCACTTGGGAGGAGACGACTGGGACGGCCGCATCGTCAGCTGGCTGATTGACAGCTTCAAGGCCGACACGGGAATTGACCTGTCCCAGGACGCGATGGCAAAGCAGCGTCTCCGCGAGGCGGCCGAGAACGCGAAGATTTCTCTCTCCAACCAGACGACGACCGAGATCAATCTGCCCTTCATCACGGCTGATGCGACCGGCCCGAAGCACCTCCAGAAGACGCTGACTCGCGCCGAGTTCGAGAAGATGACCGACGACCTCTTTGAGGCGACCAAGGAGCCCTGCCGCAAGGCCATGGCCGACGCAGGTATCACAGGTGACAAGATTGACGAGGTTCTGCTCGTCGGTGGTTCTTCCCGTATGCCCAAGGTTCAGGAAATCGTCAAGAGCATCTTCGGCAAGGACGGAAGCCGTGCCGTCAACCCGGACGAGGCGGTCGCCATTGGTGCCGCCATCCAGGGCGGAGTCCTCAAGGGTGACGTCAAGGATATGGTCCTTCTGGACGTTACGCCCCTTTCCCTCGGAATTGAGACGATGGGAGGCGTGTTCACCCGCCTGATCAACCGCAACACGACGATTCCGACCAAGAAGAGCCAGGTCTTCTCCACCGCCGCCGACGGCCAGACTGCCGTTACGATCCATGTCCTGCAGGGTGAGCGCGAGATGGCGAGCCAGAACCGCACGCTCGGCAACTTCAACCTGGACGGCATTCCGCCGGCACCGCGCGGGGTCCCGCAGATCGAGGTCACCTTCGACATCGACGCGAACGGCATTGTCCACGTGTCCGCAAAGGACCAGGGTACGGGCAAGGAGCAGCACATCCAGATTACTTCTTCTTCCGGCTTGAGCAAGGAGGAGATTGACCGGATGGTCAAGGATGCCGAGGCCAACGCCGCTGACGACAAGAAGAAGCGCGAGGCCGTTGATGCCAAGAATGAGGGCGACAGCCTGGTATACCAGACGGAGAAGACCCTCAAGGAGATGGGCGACAAGGTTTCCGCTGACGACAAGGCCAAGATCGAAAGTGCGGTGAGTGCCCTCAAGGAAGCCCTGAAAGGCGACAACACCGAGGACATCAAGTCCAAGACCGAGGCTCTCAAGCAGGCCACCTACAAGATTGCCGAGGAGCTGTACAAGGCCCAGGCCGCTGCCGGACAGGCCGGTGCTAATGCTGGTGCTGGTCCTCAGGGAGCTGCTGGCGGCAACGCTGGAAGCGGGGCTTCTTCTTCCTCTGCGTCGGGCTTCGACAAGGGGTCGGCGGACGACGTTGAGTACGAGGTTCACGACGACCAGAAATAAAAAGATATAGTCTGAGAGATTTCCCCGCCGGATGTGTTTTGCTGTCCGGCGGGGAACTTGTATATGTAAGGGAAGATTGGAAATGGCTGACAAACGTGACTATTATGAGGTTCTTGGACTGGACAAGAGCGCGGACAAAGAGGCTATAAAGAAGGCCTACAGGAAGCTCGCCATAAAGTACCATCCTGACCGCAACCCCGGCAACAAGGAAGCCGAGGAAAAGTTCAAGGAGGCGACCGAGGCGTACGAGGTCCTGAGCGATGACCAGAAGAGGCCTGTCTATGACCAGTACGGCTTTGCCGGCCTGGAGGGCATGGGGGGCGGTGGCGGACAGGGCTACAGCCATGCCTTCCACGATTTCCAGGATATCTTCGGTTCCGGGGCCTTCGGGGACATCTTCGAGAACCTCTTCGGTGGCGGCGGCTTCGGCGGCTTTGGTTCGTCACGCTCCCGCAACAACAACGACGGCCAGAGCCTGCGTTACGACCTGGAGCTGGACTTTAAGGATGCGGTGTTCGGCACCAAGAAAGATATCCGCTTCTCGCACAGCGTCACCTGCTCCCACTGCAAGGGTACGGGCGGCGAGGCAGGCTCCAGCACGAAGACCTGTTCTACGTGTGGCGGTATGGGGCAGGTGCGTCGCAGCTCCGGCTTCTTCCAGGTGCAGCAGACTTGTCCGACCTGTGGTGGCAAGGGCACGATAATCGACTATCCCTGTAAGTTCTGCCGTGGTAGCGGGACCGAGGAGAAGGATTCCATTGTCACGATTACGATTCCCGCCGGTGTCGATGACGGCAAGCGGATAACGATACCCAAGCAGGGGGATGCGGGCACGAACGGCGGCAGGCCGGGCGACCTCATCATCGTCGTCCACGTCCGCTCGGACCGTTGCTTTGAGCGCAGCGAGAGCGACCTCTACTGTGCCATCCCCATCAGCCTGTCTCAGGCCGTCCTGGGAGCGGACATAAACGTCCCGACCTTGGACAACCGCCGCATCACGCTCAAGATTCCGTCAGGCACGACCCACGGCAAGCTCTTCCGTATAAAGAATGAGGGTGTCCCTGTCTCCGGCACGAGCCGCAAGGGTGACCTCTACGTCAAGGTGATGGTGCAGCTCCCGACCAAAATCAATTCGGAGCAGCGGATGCTCATGGAGCAGTATGCCAAGCTGGAGGGCGCGACAAACAGTCCCAACTTGATTGAGCTCGCGAGCCTGCGCTGACATATTGACTGAAATTCCCTTTCTGTGCTATAGTTTTACCGTATGGCTGACAGTGTCATTGCCTTGGCACCGGCGAAGATAAACGTCGGGCTGAGCGTTTTTCCGAGAAGGGCTGACGGCTACCATGACATAGAGGGGGTCTTTACGACTGTTTCCCTCCATGACACGCTTTCCGTCTCGATTGCAGACGGGGAGGGGGAATGTCTGGTTGACTGCCCTTCAATGGTTCTGCCTGCGCAGAATACCTTCACTGCCGCATACAAAGCTTTCTGCGTGCTGACCGGCATTGGCTCCAGCGTCCGCGTGACCGTGGACAAACGGATTCCTTCCGGCGGTGGATTGGGGGGCGGATCCAGTGATGCTGCATCTTTTATTCAATCCATTGACAGATTGTTCTGTACGCACTTAGTGGCTTCACAGCTGTATGAGCTGGCCCTTTCGGTGGGGAGCGACGTGCCCTTCTTTATGCATGCCTTGTGCGAGGCAGGCGAGGGAAAGCCCTATGCGGCCTACGTGACGGGGCGGGGCGAGAATGTGGATCCCCTGCCGCCGAGGGAACTGGATGTCCGGCTTGCTTTGCCGGGAGTTCCCGTCTCGACGAGGGAAGCGTATGCATGGCTGGACGAGGCGATTGAGCGGGGAGAAGTACGGCACAACGCCTTCCACGGCAAGAATGCCTGGACGGCTGAGTGGAAGAAAGATGTGGGGGACTGGCAGTTCGTCAACGACTTCACGGCCCCGGTTGCGTCGCGGCATGAGGTGATAGCCGCTGCCATCCGGGATATGAAGGAAGAGGGGGCTTCTTTCGCAGATATGTCCGGCTCTGGTTCGACCGTGTTCGGGATTTTCTGCGGGCAGTAGCCTGCGCATACATATTTTTGGGACGTCGTCAAGTGGTAAGACAACGGCTTTTGGTGCCGTCATTCCGCAGGTTCGAATCCTGCCGTCCCAGCTAAAGTACCTGTAGCAGGGGAATTTTTAAGGAGTTTTTTTTATTATGGAACAGTTCGTGATTAATGCAAAAATCCGCAAGGAAACGGGAAAGAAGGCCGCCAAGGCTCTCCGCGCCACCGGCCGCATCCCTGCGGTCGCTTACAACGAGAAGGGCGAGTCCACGATGCTTGATATCGATGCCAACGAGTTCTCCAAGGCTTGGCGCAGCATCACCAAGACGACGCTCGTCAAGCTCGTCATCGAGGGGCAGGAGCATCAGGCTTACATCCAGGACACCGAGTATGACATCCTCACCGACAAGAACCTTCACGCCGACTTCCACATCGTCAGCGGCCAGAAGCCTGTCGTCGCCCGCCTGAAGATTCATTATACCGGCACCCCCGCCGGAGTCCTCAAGGGCGGCTTCCTTGTCAAGCATGTCCCGGATGTCAAGCTCAAGGCCCTTCCCGCCGATATGCCCCAGTCCATCGTCGCCGACATCTCCAAGGTTGAGATTGGCCAGAAGTACACGATTAAGGACCTCGGTCTGAGCGACAAGCTGACGATTCTTTCCAACCCGAACGACCTCGTCGTCACCATCGCACCGCCCCGCAAGTAGGCGGCTGCCCTGAACCGCAGCTTATGAAGCCGGCAACTCGCCGGCTTTTTTTATGGCCTTGTCTTTCGTCGATCTGTTTGATTCCCGCGTCGCGGAGGGGCTTGCCTCCTGCGGCGTGGATTTGTCCTCTCCCCTGACACTCGGTGCGGCAGTGAGCGGCGGGGCGGATTCCGTCTCGCTCGTGACCGCCCTCATGCATGTCCTGCCCCCGTCCGTCCGTCTGATTGCCGTCACGGTCAACCACAACCTGCGGAAGGAGGCGGAGACCGCCGGGGATGCGGACTTCGTGGAGTCCTACTGCGCGTCGCTGGGCGTGAGCTGCGCCCGCTACGACATACCGCGCGGGCAGATTCTGGAGGCTGCCCGGCAGGGGGGGCTGAGCCTGGAGGAGGCCGCCCGGAACGCCCGCTATGACTGCTTCTCCCTCTTTATTGCGAATAGCTCCATTTCTGCCCTTGCCCTCGCCCACAACCGCAACGACCAGCTGGAGACCCTGCTGATGCGCTTCCTTGCGGGGGGGGGCACGGAGTCACTTTCCGGCATACGGGAACGGAGGGACTGCTACGTGCGTCCCCTGCTGGGCATATCCCGGGCGGACATAGAGCGATACCTTGCGGAGCAGGGCATAGCCTGGCGGACGGACAGCACGAATGCGGACAATGCCCTCCTGCGTAACCGGGTCCGGAATGTCCTTGTTCCCTCCCTTGACGAGAGCTTCCCCGGCTGGGGCAAGGCCCTGCTCTCCCTGTCCTGCAAGATGCGGGACGACGGCGAGTTCCTGACGCGGGAGCTGGAGGCCGCCAAGCCCCGCTGCCGTTTCCGGCGGGAAGGAAGCCGCATTGTCATGGATGCTGCCTCTTTCTTCCGGGAAATGCGGGCAATCCGCGTCCGTCTCCTCTATGCCGCCGCCGACGCGGTTTCCGAAAGCCCTTTCCGCATTCCGTACTCATTCTTTTCCCGCCTGGCCGGCCGGGGCTTCCCGGAGTCGCGCCAGGAGTCCTGCTCTGGCATACAGGTCTGCGTGGAGGGGGATTCCCTGCGCGTGGGGCGGGAGGAGGGGAAGCCCTCTGACCGGGGCTTCTGCGTCCTTGTGCGCGGTGAAGGCCGCTACCGGGCGGGAGAGCTTGATGTCAGCGTGCGCAGGGAGGGGCAGCCTGCATCCATCGTCCTTGAGGCCTGCGGGGACTCTCTTTCCCTGCCGTCCTTGACTTTTCCCTTCCTTATAAGAAGCCGTCAGCCGGGAGACAATGTCCGGGAGGCCGGGAATTCTTTCCGTTCCGTCGCCTCCGTGCTGGACGGATGGAAGTGCGCGGGCCGGAAGGACGACATTCCCCTCGTGCAGCGGCTGGACCAGCCCGGCCAGCCCCTTGCCGCCGTCTGGGGAAGTCCTCTTGGCTTCAAGAATTGGGTGGTAAAATATTAGAAAGTGTTGTATAATATATGTCGTACAATTGTTTATAGACCGAAATTTACGCTATAAATAAGCTATAAAATAGAAGATTTAAGCATGGTGAGGATGTTTGTATGAGGTCGAGACTCTTTGCGCTTTGTTTTTGCTTTGCCGCTGCCCTTCCGTTCGTATCTGCCAAGGACTCTGAGAGAGCCTCCACGGCCGTGTCGCTTGCCAACAGGCGGACGGCCTTGCGATGCCTTGAGGCCGCCGGGAACTACGCCTCCCAGTCTTCTTGGGCTGCGGCCGCTTCCCAGGCACAGATGGGGCTGAGCTATGACGACAGTGTTTCCGACCTTTGGTATGTCTATGCGGTCGCCGTCCAGAAAGGAGGGGGCAGCATAGCCCAGGTTCTTCCCCTCGTGGAGAAGGCACTGACGGTCGGCAACTGGGTCAACTACAACCGCGACAACTCCCGCATCCTCTATGCGGATATCCTTGCCGACACGGGAAGGAGCGCGGAGGTTTTCCAGGTGCTGGACTCCAATCCTCCCGTTTTCTCCTCATCTGCCGAGTACATCCGTGCCAAGGCCTACTACCGCATGGGAACGCCGGAGTCCTATGCCGCGGCCCGCAATAAGATTTCCAATGCGCGGCGGATTTTCCCCGATGACACGCGCTTTCCCCAGCTGTTCTTCAGCTACGAGGACCCCTACAGCGAGGACGCGACCGTCAGGCGGCTCGCCGACTCATTCATAAAGCAGATTGTGCTCTATGACGAGAGCACCAAGGAGGAGGACGCTGAGCTTGAGATAATGGCTGCGGCCTTTGCCAGGGGGGACGAGCGCAGGAAGCTGCTCCAGTCGTTCGGCGCGAGGGGGCTTGTGCACCCGCTTTACGCTGGGGTAGCCCTTGAGGAGGCCCTGGTCGGCCAGAAGGAGGCATTCGAGTACATCGCGACGTTCGCTGACGACAGTTTGAACGTGGACTACCTGCGGGCCTTCATGATGCTGATTGACGACGAGGCTGTCAGGGCCGAGGCCAAGGAATACTTCACCGCCTTCTGCGGTGAGCTGACATGCGACACGAGCGGTGACGGCATAGATGATCTGACCGTCTCCTACTACCGGGGCCGCCCGCAGCACATTGCCCACGACTACAACCAGGACGGGGAGCTTGAGTGGGAGGTCTTCTGTGACTTCGGCGTTCCCGTCTCCGGCATCCTCTACGATGCGGACTACCTTGACGCGTGCGAGGCGGACTTCACCTGGCAGTCATTCCCAGCCTTGTCTTCTTTTGTCGTCAAGGACGGCGAGGGACGCAAGGTCAATATATTCAACCTGATGGGCGACGAGCTCATGTGGACCCCGGTAAGGATGGACTTTGACCGGATAATCAGCGAGTCCTCCGGGGCGGAATTCTTCTTCCCGGTCCCCAATATCGACGAGCGGCGGCTGGGCAGGGTGGAGCTTGCCTTCGCCTCCTCCAGCTTCACTGTCCCGAGCACCGAGCGGGAGAACTCATGGATAAACGTCTCTGTGCTGGACGGGCAGATGCAGTCGGCGGACTACTATCATGCGGGCAAGCTCTATGCGCATACCCAGTTCCAGGACAACATGCCGGTCTCCCGCATTGTCGATGCGGACGGGGACTCCGTCTTCGAGACGACCGAGTACTATGCGCCCGTCTCTGACATGGACGGGGCGGTGCATGACGGGGCCGTTGAGCGCACGATAATGACGAACCTCTTCGGCACCCCGTCCAACGGGGCTGACTTCTACCTGCGGATGGTGCAGGTGGACGGCAACGGTGATACCGTGCCGGACTTCACCGAAGAGTACCTGAACGGAGGAACCGTGGTCAGCTCCTGGGACACCGACGGTGACGGCTACTGGAACGTCCGCGTGTCCAACAGCTTTGACCCTGAGACTGGCCACAAGCGTGAAATCGATATGTTCTATCTGCCCTACAAGGAGAACGTCGTGAGCGTCACTATCGACAACGGGATTCCCGTCCTTGTGCAGAGCGGCAGTCAGGACTACCCGGTGTCCAAGGATTCTTCCTATCCTTTCTACTGGATAGGTGAGGCCGGCGCGTCCCAGTTCGCCAAGTCTGCACTGGATTACTTCAAGAAGAACAGCGTGCAAGGACTTTCCACCGTGATAGAGCGTGACGGGGACAGAGTTCATGCCGTCCACATCGGGGAGTTCTGTTACGGCATGCTGATTCCCGCGGCGGAGATGTAGAGGATGCTTCGAAAAGTTCTCCCTCTTCTCTGCGCGTTGTTTGCCGCCCTGCTTTTTTCCTGCGCCTCCGAGCCGAAGGCTCCCAAGGACGTGGATACGAGCGGCAAGAAATACAGCTCCGAGGACGCAGCTTCCTACGAGATAAGTCAGATAAAGAAGATTCCCGCCAGCGATCTCGTGAAGGCCTTATGGAGATCAAAGCTTCTGCTTGATAAAAATTCAGGCTATGACGCTGCCCGGAGTTTGTATGACTCGTACGGTGAGAAGGTCTCATCCCTTTACAAGAAAGCTGTAGCCCAGAAGGATTGGCTTGAGGCCCTGCGTCTGTACAATTCGCTTGAGGCCGTGGATTATGAGGGGCTTCCTGAGTTGAAGATGGGACGGGCAGAGCTTGAGGCCGCCGTGCAGCGGGGGGTTCCGGGGCTTTCCTCCAGCCGGAGCAACTTCACGACCCTTGCGGGCTGCGTCAAGGGGACCGTCACTGTCTACGTGGACAAGGGCGTGAAGGTGCAGGGCAGGGTCGGCCGCACGGACGCGGTGCTCGGCTCGGGCTTTTTCATCGACAAGGCCGGATACATTATCACGAATCACCACGTCATTGCGGACTGCGTTGATCCTGAGTACGAGGGGTTTGCCCGCTTGTACGTCTATCTTGCCGAGGATTCCGACACCAAGATTCCTGCCAAGATAATCGGCTATGACGAGAACGTAGACCTCGCCCTGCTTAAGACCGAGGTGGACGCGCCGTATGTCTTTACGCTCGGTTCCAGCGCAGATCTGGACGTGGGCGATAAGGTCTATGCCATCGGTTCCCCGCTTGGGCTTGACAGGACGCTTACGAGCGGCATTATATCCTCCAAGGACAGGGAGCTTTTCACCGCAGGTAAGGTTTTCCAGATAGATGCGGCGGTCAACTCCGGCAACTCCGGCGGTCCCCTTATCGATTCCAAGGGGGATGTGCAGGCAATCGTCTTTGCCGGCGTGCAGAACTTCCAGGGGCTTAATTTCGCGATTCCCGTGGAGTATTTGCGCTATGAGCTTCCGATTTTCTATTCCAAAGGCAAACGTAAGGGTGTGTGGATTGGTTGTTTCGGCAGGACCAAGCGTCGTGCCGGCAGTGGGGCTGCGAACGAGGGGCTTTCCGTCGAGTATGTCATGCCCTCTTCTCCTGCTGCTCTCGCCGGGATTTCGGCGGGCGAGACGATTGTCGCCATAAACGGGAATCCGGTGGACTCTCTGGATGCATTAAAGGCAGACTTTATGAAGCGCGAGCTGGGTACCATTGTCCGGATCCGTGCCGTGGATTCCTATGGGAAGGTCAAAAATCATATAGTCTATTTGGACGAGCGGCCCAAGTCTCCGGGCAAGGAGATATACTCGCGCGACGTGATAGCGGAAGCGATGGTTCCGCTGATGGGGATGGAGTTGAGCCGGAGCTCCTCGCTCAACAAGAACCAGTACGTCATCAGCCGCATAGTCAGGGGGTCTCCGGCCGACTCTTCGGGATTCAGTGTTGACGATACTATCTCCGTACAGGAAGTTCAGATTGATCCGAAGGGGGAGTATGCCGCCATTCAGATTTACGCCAAGAAGCGTAACAGCGGCTATTTGGATGTTGCCGTGAGCTACACTGTCGCCTTGGATTCTCCATCGTATTTCTAACAGAATTTTCTCCTTTACTTTACGCGCTTTCATTGTATAATAATATACAGAAGGGTTGTTAATCCCAAGGAGGCGCGTATGACTAGATTAACGTCATTTAAAATAGTTGCCGTTGCCTTGCTTGCTATGGGAGCGGCAGCTTTCGCGAAGGAAAGCCTGGAGATTCCTGACAGCGTGACCGGACTTGAGTACGGCTCGTACAGGAACAGGAAGGATATCGTCCTCGTAACGATTCCCTGGTCAGTGACCAGCATCGACAAGGACGCTTTCAAGAACTGCCCGAATTTGCTGGCTGTCACGTTTGACGACGAGGACAACTGGTATATCACCCAGGATGAGACGAACTGGCAGAAGAAGATGATGGGAACCCACATCGATGTCAGTGACTCTTC
>CACYDQ010000095.1 GCA_902773215.1 uncultured Spirochaetaceae bacterium
AGCAGGGCTTCATCCCCGTCGTGTCCACCGTTGCAATCGGTGAGTCTGGAGACATGAACCGCTACAACATCAATGCCGATACTGCTGCCGCCAAGATTGCGGTTGCCTTGGGTGCGGAAAAGTTCGTCCAGCTGACGAACGTGCCGGGCGTGCTGAAGGACGTGAACGACCCGTCGTCATTGGTTCAGCGCATTCAGGTTGGCGATGTGGGGAAGTTCATAGAGGACGGGACGATTGCGGGAGGAATGATTCCCAAGATTGAGTGCTGCGTGCTTGCCCGTGAGGGCGGGGTACCCCGTACCCATATCATTGACGGCCGTGTCCCCCATTCCCTGCTGATAGAGATGTTCAGCGACCGGGGAATCGGGACGATGATTTATTGATTTTCTTTGAAGAAATAGGGAGGGTTTTATGAATACCCCTGTGGTGAACAATTATGGTTCGTTTGATGTTGTCTTCAAGAGCGGGAAGGGTTCCGTCCTGAAGGACATCTACGGTAAGAAATACATCGACTTCCTCTCGGGGATTGCCGTCAACTGCCTGGGCCACAACTATAAGCCTCTTGTCAAGGCTATCAGCAAGCAGTCCAAGAAGATGATTCACGTCTGCAATTATTTTTTCAGCGACACGGGGATTGCGTATGCGAAGGCCCTGCTGGACGCGACGGGATTTGACGGCGTGTTCTTCGGCAACTCCGGTGCGGAGGCGAACGAGGCCGCCATAAAGCTTGCCCGCAAGTACGGGCAGCAGCACGGCGGCGATTCCCGGAAGGTCATCGTCACGCTGGAACGGTCCTTCCATGGCCGGACGCTCGCGACCTTGAAGGCAACCGGGCAGGAGAAATTCCACCCGGCGGACTTTGCCCCCTATCCTTCTGGCTTCAGGACTATACGGGCGAACGACTTTGAATCCCTCAAGGGGGCATTCGATGACAGCACCGCCGCCCTCATGATTGAGTGCGTGCAGGGGGAAGGCGGGGTCATTCCGCTTGATCCCAAGTGGGCGCAGGAAGCCGCCCGGGCCGCCCGTGATGCGGGTGCGATAGTGATTGCCGACGAGGTGCAGACCGGCATGGGACGGACGGGCAGCCTTCTTGCGAGCGAGCAGCTCCAGTTCAACCCGGAGGTCGTCACTCTCGCCAAGGGAATTGCGGGCGGTGTCCCGATGGGCGCGTGCATTTTCCGGGGAAAGGCTGCGAAGGTCTTTGCCGCGGGGGATCATCAGTCCACTTTCGGCGGAAATCCGCTTGCCCTTGCCGCAGCCCGCGTCGTCCTCAAGAAGCTGACCGCGCCTGACTTCCTTGTGAAGGTGACGGAGAAAGGTGAGTACATCAGGAATACGGTGAGCGGCTGGAAGCTCCCTTGCGTCAAGGAAGTGAGGGGGCTTGGCCTGATGACCGGAATCCAGATAGAGGGGAACCCGGTCGAGGTGGAGAAAGAGTGCCTGGAGAAAGGGCTGCTGTTCTCGACCGCAGGTGAGCATACGCTCAGGCTCGTTCCTCCGCTGAACATTCCCAAGAAGCACATAGACGAGGGGCTTGAGATCTTGCGTTCAGTCCTTGCAAAATAAGCGTCCCTCCGCTATGATGGACTAATGCAAAAACGCATAGTCATTGTCGTATTCATCGTTGTCGCCGCGGCCATCGTCCTGCTCGCCTTGAACCGGAATTATTTCACGAGCGAGCAGCAGGATGTCGTCCGTGCCAAGCTCGTCGTTCCCTCTTCTGCCCAAGAAGGAGAGGAGGGGAGTGAGGTCGGTTCCTTGGTCGCGGGGGGCACGATACTTTCTTCCTTCATAAACCTCAATGCCGATGAGACCCTGCTTGATGTTGTCAGCGCGGACTTTACGGGGGATGGATTTGAGGATCAAGTCAGCGTTGTCAGGAAGGCGGGTGTCCAGAACCTGCAGCTGATTGTGGGAATATATAATCCAAAGACTGAAATCTATGAGCGTGTTGTTGACATAGCGACCCAAGTGGAGCAAATTAAGACCTTCTCCTGCTATGGGCTGGATTTGACCGGGCGGAACAAGATTGCGCTCGTGTATCAGGGCTTTGATTCTGCGGGGAACTCGATTCTCCGCTCCTATTTCGTGAATTATGACGAGAAAGCGGGGCTTTACAGATTGCAGCTGATAGCGGACCTGAAGAGCAATGGTGCGATTTATATGCAGCAGGAGGACGAGGCAACTTACTCCGGGACGGGGAATCTCCCCTATGTCATGATGGTGTATTCCTCTGATATGTCACGGACGGAAAGCTCCGACCAGATACAGACTTTCTGGAGCTGGAGCGAGAGGGAACAGCGTTACGTCCAGACCAAGCAGAACAGGATAAAGGGGAGCAGCATCAAGAAGGGGGAGCTTGCCAAAATCCAGGACGGAACGGTCAAGACATTCGCGGACTATCTGGGCGGCCTCTGGTACAGAACGGAAACGAGCGGGAGCGGGATGCGCTACGTGTTCTTTGACTATGAGGCGGGGCAGATTGTTTTTCTGAGGGGCGACGAGGAGGAGGTATACAACTGGCAGAGCAGTGCCCTCCATTACCGGGGTATGTATATCTCCACGACGAACTACGAGATCGAGACTCTCAAGCGCAGTGTCAACGTGAGCCTTGTGGATTTGGAGCAGATATCTCTCCTTGTGAATGATGATGTGAGCATGGTCATAAAGGAGGACAATGCCTGGAACGGCGATTACAAGAAGATGAAGTTCTCGGACTTTTACAGCGAGAGCATCTCCTCGTCCGCCGTAAAAAGTTCCTACCTCTACAACCTTGAGTCCGGCTCTCTCTGGCGCATGAGCGACGGGAGCACCGTGACATTCTCCGACGGAACTTATACATCCGTAACCGGGGACAAAATACTGACCGGCAGCTACATCGCCATGCAGCTGGGGAGCGACAACTTCATTCAGTTCAGGAGCGACAAAGGCAGCCAGGCTTCCAACGTGGACGTGCTCTTTGACGGCTGTTATCTTGCGAGCTATCCTCCCTCCGCCGATGATGGCAGCCAGATAGACGAGGACAGGATAATCCTTCAGCCCTATACCGTGCAGCTCTTTGATTCCTTTCCCTCGTCCGGGCATCCCATCATATTGACCCGGGAGAAAACAGATTCCTCTGAGAACTGACAGAGCTGACTGAGAGAAAAAAGAAAGGGGACCTTGCGGTCCCCTTTTTGTTATATCAGTGAATCACTGGAATTAGTATTCATCGGCCCGGGAGCTCTTGAAGTAGGAGCTTGAGCCGCTCCGCTGTGTTGCGGTATGCACTCCGGCGCGGGCATTTGAGTGCCCGAAGCCACGGTCCCGGTCACGGTCACGACCAAAGCCGCCCCTGTCGCGCCCGAAGCCTCTGTCACGGTCACGGCCAAAGCCGCCCCTGTCGCGTCCGAAGCCTCCGCGGTCACGCCCGAAGCCTCTGTCCCTGTCGCGTCCGAAACCACCGCGGTCACGTCCACGTCCGCCCCGTGAACTGCTGCGTCCGGCCTTCACGTCCTCGTGTATGTGGGGAATCATGCTGTCGGAGGAAGAAAGCTCGATTGCCTTGCGGGCTGCTTCCGCCGGGATGCTCATCAGGCAGAACTTGTCCGCCATATCAATGTCATCCACGTCGCTGTTCTTTATGCCCGTCAGATCCGCAATGTAGTTCGCGACCTTCTTGGGATTGTAGCCGTCAATCCAGCCCAGCTGCACGAAGAGGCGGGTCTGGCCGGGATTCC
>CACYDQ010000096.1 GCA_902773215.1 uncultured Spirochaetaceae bacterium
ATTAATCCAATACCTGTCAAATTTATAATGTTTGAACGCGTTCAGCAGGCTGAACGGGTTGTATATGTCCGGTGACGATTCAGAAAAATGGTAGCCGTCGTAAAGCTGCTTGAGCCGGGCAAGACAGTCCTCCCGCGTCAGACCTCGTCTCTGCGCCAGAGCGTCTATCTCGGGCAAGAAGTCCCGCTCCAGCTCCTCCTGCGTGATGCCGCAAATGTCATCGAAGTCCTCGTCCATCGAAATGTCTTGCAGCTGGTTCAGGTCGCTGAAGATGCTGACCTTGGAAAACTTGGTCACCCCGGTGAACAGGACGAAGCGGAGCTTGCCGTCAAGGCTCTTCAGCTGACCGAACATCCCTTTGAAGACAGCCCGGTTCGCCTTTATCTGCTCCTCGCTCAGCACCATCGTTTCGAGCAGGGGCTTGTCGTACTCGTCCACCAGCACGACGACCTTCCGGCCACTCTGGGAATAGGCCTCCTCGATGATGTCGGCCAGCCGCAGCCCCGGGGAGGGGCTCTGCTTTTCTATGCCGTAGCGCTTCTCCCACTTCCGCAGGTGCGCGTCTATCATCATGTTCAGCCCCTCAGGATCGGAGTAGTTCTGCCCGTTGAAGTCAAAGTGAAGCACCGGATATTCCGCCCACTCGGTCTCAAGCTCTGCTATCTTGAGCCCCGCGAACAGCTCTTTTCTGCCCATGAAATAGGCTTCCAGCGTCGTTACGAGCAGGCTCTTGCCGAACCTTCTCGGACGGGAAAGGAAGTAGGGCTTGCCCTTCTGTACGAGGTCATAGAGGAGGGTAGTCTTGTCCACATAGATGTAGCCCTCCGTACGGAGCGTCTCAAAGTCCTGTATGCCGATTGGCAACTTTCGTGTGTTGACCATGCCTCCATTCTAGCACGGGGGCGGGCTTTGTTCAACGGGAGGAACGCACGTATAGCATTGACCCGTTCAGCCTGTAGACGGCGAGGATGAGGGCATAGAGCAGGAGGTCACGGACATCAAAGCTTCCTAATTGCGGAAAAAGCAGCTGGGAGCCTTCGCTCAGGATGGCCATCACGATGCAGAGCATGTAATTCACCGGATCGTCAAGCAGCAGGTGCATGAATATCGTGAACGAGGCGAACCACAGGGCATCGACAAGATAGTTGTTCACAAGTTTCCAAAATGGAATTCTCGTGAAGCATGGCATGAATTCTTGATGCGCTCTGGAGAAGAAACGGACAAGCGTTTTTCCGAAGGCTGATTCCGAAAAGAGAGGATGCTGGAAGAGTGCGAGCGCCGAAATATCGTGCAGCAGCCAGTACAGAACGATTGCCATGAGTACAAGGACTGCCGCGACGATAGCCTTACTGCGGTTACTGCTCAATATTCAAGGTCTTTCTTTCTCGTAGCGAGCTCATGTCCATGCTCGGTCAGTTCGGCCGTGAACCTCTTGATGACATTCTGTTTGAAATCATCAATCTCCTTGACCGGCATCTTGGAGGAAAATGCATTTGTCCTGGCATCAACTTCCTTGACATCTGAAATTTCAAGGATAATCAGTTTGTCGGTAGATTTCAGCGAATAGATGTATTTCAGGGGCGTACCGTTTATCCTGATGGTGCTCTCAAGGTTCATCGCGGTCAGGCTGTTGCTTGCGGACAACGTGATATTTTCGAGCCCGTTGATTTTGTTCATCTCCGACACAAGGTACTTCCACTGGATTACCGACAGCTCCGGAGAACAAGGGATTGAAGCTGAAATTCCCGTCGTCCAGCTTTTGATGTCAGCGATTTTTATCGTTTTCTGTTTCGGTGACGACGCGCAGCTCAAAGAGAACAGGAAAAATGCGGTACAACATAACACTGTTGCAAATATGCTACGACATGCTTTTTTCTGCTTGGAATGTAAGTTCATATAAACCCCCTGTATTCCAATAATCGGAAAAAAAAAGCAATACTATAAAAAAAAGCGAATGCCGCGTCATCTTCGTGATGCGGGGATTCCTGTAACCAGAAAGCATCGCCCCCTGCGAAACGTCTATTTAGGGGTACCCTAAATTCCTTTGTTTTTTCCACAGGAAATGTACAATCCCCGCCGCCCCTAGCCGAGGGCGGGGAAGCACCGCTCACGACGTGTCGTAACCGGACTTGTCCTTACTTTACTCATGCGTTTGGTCATGTGAAGCTCAAGCATTTTGTCACGTGAAGCTTAAGCGTTTTGCCACGTGAAGCTTAAGCGTTTTGTCGTGCGAAGCTTAAGCGTTTGGTCATTGAATCAATGAGAGTTGTAGCCATAAAATTCAAATTATAGCCAAGATTCTTGTAAACGGATTGACCTTCTGTGATACAGCCTTGTGTGGTCCCGGCATACCCCCACTGTCCCGACCCTAGCCGGCCGCCCGGAGATGTGCTATAATGGAAGCAGGAGATCGTCATGAGCTATGAGACGCTTGTTGAGGAAATCAAGGAACTGCCAGAGGAGTGAATTTTCGAGCTGAACAATTAAAGAAGCTTCGACGGCAGGATAAGCTCCTCCTTAGTCAGTCGGCACGGAACTCTTCCGGGATTCAGCTGCCGCCCTTGCTCGCGACATATTTGTGGACCAAGGCTTTCAGCTCGTCAACAGAAAGTTCCCGCAAGCCTTTGTCCAAATAGAACGCATGAATCTGCCCGTAGTATGAATTCTGCTGCAAGTTTTTTTCCAAGCCGAAGTTTGCTTTTGCAACTCTCCGTTCGATTCCTGTAAATGAACTGTCTTTCTGTATTGCACGGTCGATAATCAGTTTGTCAAGCTTGGTCACGCGAGGCTTAATCTTTTGGTCGTGCGAAGCTTAAGCTTTTGGTCGTGCGAAGCTTAAGCTTTTGGTCATTGAATCAATGAGAGTTATAGCCATAAAATTCAAATTCTAGCTAAGATTCTTGTAAACGGATTGACCTTCTGTGATACAGCCTTGTGTGGTCACGGCACATCCCCATTGTCCTGGCCCTAGCCGTGGGCGGGGAAGCGCCGCTCCACCATCTCACGCATCTTCGGGGCAAGCTCCTCGTCAAAGAATGTTCGGACAGCCCCCTGGCTCTCGCTCGCTCCTCGCAGGAAGAGGTCGGCTGGGTGGATTTCGAGGGCATCGGCCAGTCTGAAAATCAAATCAAATGAAGGATACGTTTTCCCGGACTCTATTCCGCTTATCGTGCTTTTCCCGCACTCGCATATTCCAGATAATTCCAACTGGGACATAGACTTCAGATTTCTATAATGGATTAAATTCTCAACAAATTCAGCTTTTAGAGTGCTCACAAAGTTCAACATAACCGACTTTTTTATCTTAACATTCAAAATATTAGACCGAATGTATAGTAAAGTCGATAATTTAGACTTTAAACGCCGAAAAAGACTACGTTTTAGACCGTTGCTTTTCCCTTAGAATAGACCATGAGGCAATCTGAAACAACCGCTCCCACGCCGGAGCAACAGGAAGTCATCCTCACTACCGAGCAGCCCCTGCTCGTCATCGCAGGGCCGGGGGCGGGCAAGACCAAAACCCTCGTGGACAGGGTAATGCACCTGATTGTGGAAAAGCAGGTTCCCGCATCCGGCATCCTGCTTGCGACCTTCACCGAGAAGGCCGCAAAGGAGCTTGTGAGCCGCATCTCCACGCAGGCCCGTACGCAGGGCGTGACGGTTGACATCTCCGACATGTACATCGGGACCCTCCACTCCATCTTCCTGCACATGCTGGAAGAATACCGGGCGCATACGAGCCTCGTGCGGAACTACCGGGTGCTGGACGACTTTGAGAAGCAGTACCTGATTTTCCAGAACCCGGAACGCTTCAACAAAATCGAAGGAATCGGGGAACTGGTAAAGGGGCAGTTCGGATGGAACTTTGCCAAGCAGATTGCCTCTCTCGTCAGCAGACCGGCGGAAGAAAATTTGGATTTGGACAGGCTCGCCTCCTGCACGGAAAGCCATCCCCTCCCCATCCTTGCCGCAATCACGAGGGAATACCGGGCGCTTCTTGCGGAACACAACGCGCTTGACTTCCCCCTCATCCAGTCGATGATGTGGGAACTGCTCAAGGACGAGTTCGTGCTGGGCGAGCTGCGCGGGAAAATCCAGTACCTGATGATAGACGAGTACCAGGACACGAACAGGATTCAGGAGCAGACACTGCTCCGTCTTGCTTCCCCACGGAACAGAATCTGCGTGGTAGGAGACGACGACCAAGCCCTGTACCGCTTCCGCGGCGCGACAGTGGAGAATATTCTCCGCTTCTCGGAGAACTTCGCTGACGGGGAGTGCCGGAAGATAACGCTTTCCCAGAATTTCCGCTCGCACAAGGACATCATCGCCTTCTACAACAAGTACATGAAAACGCCCTGGCTCACGCCCGACAGGGACGGAGGATGCGGTGACTGGGAAGGAGAGGACGGCGAGAAGTTCCGCCATGACAAGACAATCATACACGCGAAGCAAGTCGGGGCGGACGGCGAGAACTACCCCGGAGTAATCCGCGTGATGGGGAACGCAAAGCCAGAGGTCTGGTACGGGGAAGTCCTTTCCTTCATCAGGACGCTGAAAGAGAAAAACATCCTCAGGAACTACAACCAGATTGCCGTGCTCTCGTACTCCGTCAAGAACACGAACGTCCGGAATCTGGCTCACTACCTGGAGGAGAACGGAATTCCGACATTCAGCCCCCGCAGCGACATGTTCTTTGAGCGCAGGGAAGTCCGCCTGGTCATAGGCTTCTTTATGTTCCTTTTCCCCTCGCTTGTCACTGACGTGCTCAAGCCCAAGGATGAGTACCGCACGGCCGACGACGTGTACGCCTATTACGAAGTATGCGCGAAGTTCTTTGGCGATGAAGTGAGGGCCGACCGCGAGAAGCACAAGGGGGCTTATTCTCTTCGCGTCGCAGAAATTCAAGGAGCTGTCCCATCTGACCCGCAACACG
>CACYDQ010000097.1 GCA_902773215.1 uncultured Spirochaetaceae bacterium
AAGATTCTGCACCGTAACTGGTTTTTTGCTTCGTTCAGAAAAAGCGGAAATCAAATAATCAATCTCGCTCTGTTTCGCCTCATCAATTCCCCGCTGGACGACCTCGTCAAAGGTCCGGTTCAGTGCCAAAAGGCTCAGCTCCTGCACTGCATACCGCTCGGCTTCCAGCGTGTCGCTCTCCCCCTTCTTGATTTGTTCTCTCGTCATAAGGCTCCCAGATTCCCTTATATATGGAAGATTTTACCCCTCCCATCCCCGCCCTGTCAAGGGAAGGCTCGGCCTTTGCCCAGCAGGAACAGCGACTGTTACGCATGAGCTGAACAGTCGTTACGCGCGAGCGAAGCAGCTGTTACGCGCGTCCATAACAGCCGTTACGCACGAGCGGAGCAGTCGTTACGCGCATCCAGAGCAGTCGTTACGCACGTGCGGAGCAGTCGTTACGCACGTGCGGAGAAGTCGTTACGCGCGAGCGGAGCAGTCGTTACGCGCGTGCGAAACAGCCGCATCTGGCGAGCGGTCATGCCGTTGCCCACATGCCGGGCTTCCGAAGCAGCTATATAATGGAAGATTTTTTACAGTTCCGCTCCTAATGGGCGGCATTTGTGGACTAAAATCTACACGAAGCCCCTATTTTTTTCCTGTATATTCATCTCATAAGGTTGCTGCAAGAGCTCGGGCTTACAGCCGGGACGTGCCCAGCCTTATGCGCGCGCAGGATGCGCCGGCTCCATCATTCCGGCATCAATATATCAATCGAATTAACGGAGGATTTTATGAATCTGAACACACTTGCGGCCGAAGAGGCCGACTACAAATCCGGCAGCCTGCCGGTCGCCCTGTACCCCAACGTCATGAGGCGCGAGAAAGACGGGAAGCAGACTTTCTATGCCCGTCCCATCATCCGCAAGCATCTTTCTATGGAAGACATTGCGAGCGACATGGTGGTCGAAGGAGTGAACGGCGGCATGACCCGCGAGCAGATTGTCTCCATCTGGAAGAACATCAACTGCGCGGTGCTTGACCGCGTCGCCAACAGCTGCTCGGTGGACACGGGCCTGTGCCTGTGCTCCAAGGGAAACTCTGTGCGGCCCCAGATTGCGAATATCCGCGACCTGGAATCTGGCGAGGACGGCATCCTTACCCCAGGAGGATTCCTCGAGATAACGGGAAGCAACCTCACGATTGCGGGCAAGGACGAGTCCGTCGGTCTGTACTTTGAGAGCGAGGACAATCCAGATAACACGGCCGTCCTCGGAGTAAAAAAGATGGGAACGAACAGCCCGTCCAAGCTCGCCTGCGTGGTTCCCGCGACGCTCGCCGCAGGAAGTTACCGGATTAAAATCGTGACCCAATTCATGAACTCCAAGGTCCAGCGCAAGAAGCCGCTTACCTTTGTCCATGACACGCCGCTTACCGTAATCTCCGCCTGAGTCTAGGCACTCCCTGCCACTGCGGACTCCACCGTCTGCCGGTGGCGGGGAGCTTTAACAGAGTATACTCACAGGAAGTATGTCTTCATCATGCCTTTTCCCTTTACGTCGATTTCATGTTCGCTGTACTGGAAGAGGCGCGATGTCTGCGACTTCGTCGCTTCCGTCACATGGATTTTCATGGGGATTCCGGTGCTTTCCATCCTGCTTGCCACGTTGACCGTATCGCCCCAGATGTCGTAGATGAACTTCGTCTTTCCGATGACCCCGGCAACGAGCGGACCTGAGTTTATTCCGAGCCGTATCTGGAGCTTGATGTCTGAGCCCGCGTTGAACGCGCGGACATCGTGCAAAAGCCCCCGGGCAAAACGGATCATTCTGGCGGCCCCGTCGTTGTTGCGCTCCAGCGTAAGTCCTGACGCCGCCATGTACGCATCCCCGATTGTCTTGATTTTCTCTATGCCCTCGCCCTGGGCCCGCTCATCAAACATGGAGAACATCTTGTTGAGCATGGTGACAACTTCCTCGGCTGTCATCTCCCCGCTTATCTTCGTGAAGCCGACGATATCGGTAAAAAGAACGGTGACGTTCGGATATTGTTTCGCTATGGTGCTGTCAGGGTGCGCCGTAAGTTCCTTCGCGATTTCCTTGGGGAGGATGTTTAGGAGCAGGTCTTCCGAACGGTTCTTTTCCGCTTCGAGTTCCTTTGTGCGCTCCTGCACGGTGATTTCAAGCTTCCTGTTTTCCTCTTCGACACGGATGAGTTTTCCTTCGAACAGGGTGATTGTCGTTGCAATAATGAAGACGACAAAAAGCAGGGCGAGAAAGATGTCAAACAGCTTGTTTGTCAGCGGCTTCAACACGCTCGCATAGCTGAACGTGATTTTTTCTGCGAGCGGCTGGTAGTCATGTGGGGTATACATGATGCAGCCGAAACCCAGCGTCTTTAAGGGCGTAATCCTGTAAAAGTCCTCGCCGTGAATGTTCTCTTCATCCCCTTCATGCGGTTTGCTCACGTTCAGCGCACCGCCGGAAAGCGAGAAGGTCCCGTTCCAGGGACCTGGATCCACAGAGCAGTTTCCAGGAACAGCTATCGAAAATTCCCATTCAGTGATGATCGTGCTGCTCATGTTGTTGAATATCATGCCGTCATACTGCGCTCCCGTCCTGTCAGGGTCCTCCCCGTCAACCCAGTGCTTCTCCGCGTTCCGTGCAAAGGTCACGCAGACTGACTTTGACGTGTCGTTCTCCGAATAGGGGTCTTCGATTGCCAGCGTTTTTTCTGGGAGAGCGATGCCCGTGATTGAGACGATGACAAGGACCAGAAGGATTCCGCCCAGGCTGATGGACAGGGTCTGCCAGAAATGATTCCGCACGACCCGTTTCCGTGTCTCTGCCGGTGCGGCCTCCGTTTTATAGACCGGGCTTATAATTGAATGTGCCCGCTCGCCGGAATAGAATTCCAGCTCCATCAGTTTTATGGAAGAGTAGAACAGGTGCAATGCGCCGAGCCCCAGGGAAACATTTATCCACGGGAACCCGTAGCGCACAAGGATCAGGACCAGACCGATGACGGGAAGGACAAAGTAGAGCAGGAGGGAAATGAAGGCATTGACCTGAAGCTTTTTCCTGTTTTGCAGGAGCATTGTAATCGTGATGAGCGCGGGCAAAATTCCCAAGACGATGCCCAGCGGATACAAAGTGCTCCGGTGGTACAGATTGTTCTCATCAAAATAATAGAAGAGATCCGTGAACTGGCTTAAAATTATAGCAGCGATACCGGCAAGGCACAACAGGAGGACGATGAAAAGCTGGACGGGGATTCCGCCTTTTACGGAGGAGGCAGGATGCGAAAGCAGCGACAGGCTCAGGCGCGACTGCTGTATGAATTCGCAGACATAGAAGCAGAAGAAAAATGATATTGAAAAATTACACGCGAACACACAGAAATTGCAGAGGCGTACCATGTACCAGCCGCTAGCGCTGGTGTTCCCCCGGTAGAAGTACGCGAGGGCATCGGAAAGAAGCAGGAAGCCGGTAAAAAACTCAATGCATATAAGCGTCCGCCTGCCGTTCTGCCTGAGCTTGTGTCCTGACCACAAAAAGATGCCTGCCTGGAAGCAAAAGAAAGATAGAAAAACAAGAGATGAAATGCTGATGGTTCTTGTAAGCTCAGTCATGTGTCAATTCTCCTTATGCAAAACAATCGCTGTGAAGTTCTCTGTCATATCTTCAACGCCTTTGTTGCCATGGAAGTGTTTATATACGCATCCAGTGCGCTGAAGCCTTTGTCCTCATAAAAACCGGTAATCACAAAGCCGGCGGAAATCTGGCCCTGTATATTGTCCTCAAGCGGATGGCCCCAGCAAAAGCCTTCTCAATGCTCCATGTGCCGTTGCGGGCAGCCTCAATAACTTCACGGGAAACAGGCTGTGACCAGATATCATTATTCTCTGCCCGTTTATCCCATATATGTGCATTCTGTTTTACATATTCCATTGCAGTTCTCCCATCAAAGGGGCATAAGCCCAACAAACTTGAATTTGCTTAATTCTAAAAACGGTAATATTACTTGTTCATACTTCCAATTTCAAGAAGATTTCCTTCAGGATCTGCAACATAAAAATTATGGATTCCAAAATCAAATGTCATAGGTGCACCACAAGGGAATTGTACATTCAATTTTGACAATCGC
>CACYDQ010000098.1 GCA_902773215.1 uncultured Spirochaetaceae bacterium
CAAATTAGCAAGAGCATGTCTGACCTGCCTGTTAATATTCCAATAGATTCTAACATAAGGGGAATATTGATATGAAAAAACTTTTTATTGCACTTACATTAATCTTTTCAGTTGCATTGAGTACATCAGCTTTGGATTATGTTGTAGCAGCAAATTTCGATGATGACCCTCTTTGCTCTTATTACTGCACAACCCCACAAGCATTTGACTCTGAACCTCCTTTCAAAATTGAAGGTGCTGAATGGTATGTTATTGCATATAAACCATCTAACATAACATTTTATTACATTCAGTTTAGCAACTATCAAGCTGCTCTGAAATTTTGCAATGGCTATCGACAAGCATGCAAAAGAGTTATGGGTGAATCTACTGCAGAGGGGTATTGTAGTGCTGCAAGAGATCTCATTGATGACCTTATGAAAAAAACAACAAAGAAGTACTTTGCCAATGCCGACTATTATGAAGATGGTATTCTAATTAGATTTTCTTCAATACTTGTAAAAAAATAAAAGGAATGGGATATTAGTATTGCTGATTTAATTTGTTTTCTTGCAACTTGATTTTTCTACGAAAAAATCTGCCTGCAAACTAATCATCGTTTTCGGTGCGCTTTATATTATTTGCGTAAACGGAAATAATAGGACGGAGGTACAGAATGGCACAGATGACGAAGTTCCCTGCTTGTTGGGACGAAATTCAGCAGAAAATCAACAATCTTGTACACGAGACAAAATACTTTCACGAGAACAAGCAGCAGACTTCTTTCGTACTTGTACGCAACGGACTCTGTGGCGAGATATACAAAATCTTCGTAAATGACGGAGATCCCGAATTGACTGCCTTTATGGAAGCGCACGAAATCGGGCACATCATCTTCGGGCACATCAAGAACAACACAATCAAGAACGCAATCAACAAGGTGAAGGTAAATGCGGCTTACAAGGCTGAGCCCCCCGGCACAAGGGGTTTCTCTCCTTCGTAAGTTTAGCGATGTCGTTTCTGCCAAGTATGGGGAACAGATACTGATAAATAAACCGTGTGATTCTTTCAAAGATAGCTTTTCTTGACATAAAAAGTTTCTGCCTGTACGCTAATCATGTATGAATCATAATGCAATACGTGGCAGAGCAGATGAACAACTTTTCGCAGAAGAACGAAACGAGAGGGAAAATGAGCATTTCGTTGAAATGGTGGTTTTGAGAAAAGACAGAACGAAACTGCCAGTAAATATATTTTTGGATGATGAAGGCAGATGGATGCAGTCTGGTCATCTCAACCTGATTAAGTTTCAACCCGACACAGGTGAAAGGGCAGATTCTAGCAGGATGGTCTCATTGAGTATCGAAGATGAGCCGAGGATTCTTGATGGAAAAGATTTTATCAAAATAACTCCTTCCCAGTTTGAAGAAGTCAAGCAGTTTGTCAGAAACAACAAGGATTTGATTTTACGATTGGGGCGGCAAGAAATAGATATAGGAGAGTTTATATCGGAAATGAAATTGAATAACTAACCGTCAAATCCGTGAGCTGGCACAGTTCTTGCGGAATGCAAGGACAATCGGTATACTTTTTAGTGAATAGAGAGGCGGGATACATGACAGATGAACTTATAATTTACAAAACAGATGACGGCAAGGCTGATGTAAAACTCTACTCAAAGGACGGTGTTGTCTGGATGAACCAGCAGCAGATGGCGTTACTTTTTGACACCTCCAAGCAGAACATCAGTTTGCATATACTTAATATCTTGCAAGAAAAGGAATTAGAAGAGAAATCAGTTGTCAAGGATTACTTGACAACTGCCGCCGACGGCAAGAATTACCTCACGGAAGATGAGCTTGATTCCCTGAACCGCATCGTGATGATATTTCTTGAAAGCGCAGAATTCCGTGCAAAAATGCGAAAAGATTTGACCATGCACTACTGGGAAGAAAATGTTGACAAACTGATTGCAGACCATGATTTGCCATTACTGCAAGATAAAGGCGAAAAAAAGTCACAAGCAGATGGAAAAAAAGGTTGAGCAAATATACATTGAGTTTGATTCCCGCCGAAAGCATTTTGAGGCTATCGAAGCTGACAAGCAGGATGAGGCTGAGCTAAAAATGCTCGAAGATGCAGAAAAGAACATCAAAAGAAATAAATAGAACAAGCCTCATGACAGATGAACTGGACGGGGCACGTCTATGATTCTCAGCGCGTCGCGGCGGACGGACATTCCCGCCTTTTACTCGGACTGGTTCTACCGGCGGGTGGAGGAAGGCTTCTTCCTCGTCAGGAATCCCATGAACACCCGGCAGGTATCGCGGGTACAGATCTCCCCGCAGAACGTCGAATGCTTCGTCTTCTGGACGAAGAACCCGTCCGGCAGTTTCATCTCCGGCCTGGAACGGCTTGACGCGCTGGGCTACAAGTATTACTTCCAGTTTACGGTCACGCCGTATGCGGAGGACATAGAGCGGAACGTACCGCACAAGGAAGAGATAATCAGAACGTTCATCAGCCTGTCGGAGCGGATTGGCAGGGAGAAGGTCATCTGGCGCTACGACCCGATTCTCCTGACCGGGCGGTACAGCATGGGGTATCACGAGGAGCGTTTCGCATACCTTGCGGACCGCCTGTGCGGGCACACGGAGAAGGTCATCATCAGTTTCATCGACAGCTACCCCAAGATACGGCGGCGCATGGCCGAATGCGGCATCTCGGAACTGAGCGAGGAGCAGATGCGCTCACTTGCCGAAAAGCTGAAATCCGTCGCCACGGCGCACGGGCTTCCGGTGGAATCCTGCGCGGAGAAAATCGACCTTGCGGACATCGGCATAGCCCACGGGCACTGCGTTGACGGGAATCTCGTGGGCCGCATCTGCGGGAAGAAGTTCGTCTTTACCAAGGCCAAGTCGCAGCGGGCCGGGTGCGGCTGCGCGGCCAGCATCGATATCGGAGCCTACGACAGCTGCCGGCACGGCTGCGTGTACTGCTACGCGATGCAGGGTTCCGGCGCCCCCGTGAATCCGCCCGTGGACAGCGGAAGCCCCCTGCTCGCTTCCTGCCTGTGCGAGGATGACAGGGTCACGGAACGACTCGTCCCTCGGCTTGAGGAAGCCGGGCCGGAGCTGTTCTGATACGGCCCGTTGCCAGTTCCCGCCGTTTGTGCTATGCTTGCCTGCATGGGATACTCGGAGCTGATAAAGAGCCTTGACATCATCCGTATGTATGTCCGGAGCTTTTACGTCTACGGCTTCAAGGGGCGGAAGGACTTTGCCGGAAAGAGCGGCCGGACCTACGACGACGAGCGGCGAAGGCTTGAGAACTACCTTGCGCCCTTCATGTCATTCCGCACGGACGAGAACGGCAAGGTAAGCTTCGTGTCCATCGACGCACGGCGCACGAGCCGGAACCCCCTCTACAAAATCTTCAAGGCCAAGTCCTTCACGGCGATGGACATCTCGCTCCACTTTATGCTGATGGACATCCTGCACGGCCCGGACGAAGAGAAATCCCTCGCACGGATTCTTGACGAGATAAGCTCCGTGTACCTGGACGGATTTTCCACGGACCTCCTGCCGGAAGAATCGACACTGCGCAAAAAGCTCAGGGAGTACTGCGAGCTCGGCCTCCTGTGCGCCCGCAAGGACGGCAAGACAATGCTGTACAGGAGGGCTGTATCGCCAGACATATCTACGGACGACGGCGGGAGCGGGCTTGCGGACATGATTTCCTTCTTCTCCGAGGCCGTCCCCTGCGGTGTCATCGGAAGCTTCATGCTGGACAAGCTCGGAAGCGCGGCGCAGGAAGAATCCGACATTTTCGAATTCAAGCACCACTACATCAGCTCGTCCATCGAGTCCGACCTGCTCTGCACGGTCTTTGAGGCAATCCGCGAAAGGCTCTCGCTGATACTCACGCAGCAGAAAAACGGGAGGAATCACACCTTTTTCCTGGAGATCGTTCCGCTCGTCGTCTACCAGAGCACGCAGGGCGGTCGGCTCTACCTCATGGCATACAACCGGCGTAAGAAATACTTCATGCCCCTCCGGGTCGATTACATCCTTTCCATAAAACCGGGTGAAGTATACGAGGGATGGGAACAGAAGCGGGCGGAATTCAATCAGGTGCGGAAGCACATCTGGGGCGTTGCGCTCAAGATGAACAAGAAGCATAACGACGTGCAGACGACGCACGTGAGCTTCACCGTGAGATTCGGCGACGAAGAGGAATTCATCTATGACCGCCTGGTCCGAGAAAAGCGGATCGGGGAAGTCACGCGGCTTGACCGGAACACGGCCCGCTTTGACGCGGACGATTTTACGGCGGCAGGGTACATCGCAAACTTCCGCACCGCACTGCAAGCTGTCCACGAGAAGAGAATCCTCCGCATCGAATACCGGGGACGGGACGGACGGACAAAGAAGTTCAGCTGCCAGCCCTGCAAGATGGAGTATTCGGGGAAGGACGGGAAGTTCCGCCTTGTGTCAATGCGGAAGCATCACAGGATAACATGCAACATGGGCCGCATTACGGACTGCCGGATCGTACAAAGCCCCGATGAGTGTGCGGACGAGCTTAGCCCAAGTGAGAACCGGACGGTCACGCTGGAAATCTATGACGAGCGCAAGGCGCTGGAGCGGGCGATGTACGAGTTTGCCCATTTCGAGAAGTCCTGCATCCCGGCGGGGGACGGCGTGTACCGCCTCACGCTCACTTATGACTCGCGGGACGAGACCGAGCTGGTCATCCGCGTGCTCGCATTCGGCCCCATGGTGAAAGTGACAGCCCCCGCCGCCATCGTAAAAGACCGCATCCTCAGACAGCAGGAGCTGATGCGGGAATAGAGGGGCAGTCTTTCGGGATGCGCTGTGGCAGGGGTGCCTTTGAGACGACGCTAGGTATCTTTCCGTACATAGAACGTCGCCTTTCCGCTACCTTTCTTCTCAATTTTCCCGCTGTCGCAGAGTTCTTTTAAAGCTTTCTCCACTGTCTGGCGGGCAAGGGACGGACATTCCTCCTGGATGTCGCTTTTCGTGAATTTCCCAATCCGGCCACTGATTACATGCGCAACGGCATCCAAGGCTGACGGCTTGCCGTCAATCAGGCTGAGGCGTTCTTCGAAGTCCCGGTACGCGGAAAGAAATATCCCGAGAAGGTATTTTACGAACGGCGTGTTGTCATTTCTGCCTTCAAGCCAGTTCTCCGAGGAGGCCTCAAGGACGGCGTAATATGAGTCCTTCGTCCTTTCGATTTTCTTCTCAAGGCTTATGTACTTGCAGACGACGAATCCCGACCGGTAGAGCAGCAGGGTCGTAAGGAGCCTTGACATCCTGCCGTTCCCGTCATTGAACGGATGGATGCACAGGAAATCCTTTATGAAATTCGGAATCAGGAGGAGCGGGTTTATCTCGCCCAAATTCATTGCCCTGTTGAACGTCCCGCATAGTTCTTGGACGGCATCCGGTGTCTCGACGGGGGAAAGGGGCGTAAAGAGCGTGCGGAACGTTCCGTCAGGTGAGCCTGCGACTATGTAGTTCTGCACGTTCTTGAATTTTCCCCCGGAATCGGGCTCTGCATACAGGTACAGACGCTTGTGGAGCTGGAGGATGTAATTCGGGGTAAGGGGAATGTATTCAAAGTTCTTATGAATGACGTTCAGCACGTCGCGGTAGCCCATGATTTCTTTCTCATCTCGGTTTCTGGGAGCCGTCTTGTCCGCGACGAGCTGCTTTATGCGGCTTTCGGTCGTCACGATGCCCTCAATCTTGTTGGAACTCTCCGTGCTCTGGACTTTTGCAATTTCCACCAGTTTCTCAAGCTTGTCTTTTTTCTGGCGGACGTAAAGCTCCTGACGCCCCTTGAATTCATGGATTTTTGCGATATAACCGAGAATCTCCGTGTCTATCGTGCAGTTCTGCAGCTTTGAGTAATCAAAAGTGCGCATGCCCGTGTTCCTCCTATTGCGAACGTCTTTCTCCTATTTTAGTATATAAAATAGGAGAACGCAAGCCTTTTAGGAGAAATGTAGCCCCCCCCCCCGCTTTCGCACCAAATTTTCCGTGATGTTTTTCCCGTGACGGTGTACAGTAGGGACATATCATCCTGGAGGTTGCCATGAGCACGACACAGATTGTGGAAGGAAAGTACAACAGCGCAAAGGTTTTCACCACGGACGTGGACGAGAAGTCCCTTGAGCAGATAAAGGGCCTGTGCGACCAGCCCTTCTCGGAAGGCGCGAAAATCAGGCTCATGCCGGACGTGCACGCGGGGGCGGGCTGCACGATCGGGACCACGATGACGATTACGGACAAAATCTGCCCCAACCTCGTCGGCGTGGACATCGGCTGCGGGATGGAGACGATTGTCTTTCACGCGGACTCACCGGTAAGCC
>CACYDQ010000099.1 GCA_902773215.1 uncultured Spirochaetaceae bacterium
CGGAATCTTTTTTGTGTTCTCGTTCGAAAAGTATTCGTCCCAGAATGCGGGAATCTCGCTGTCGCTTGTTTCGGCACGAAAGTTTTTTGCGTGAACAAGCAGGTCAACCGCGTCCCATTTTTCGATTTTAAATTCCATGATACAACCTCCCTCAATGGAAATGCGGACGGTGTAACGGCTCATGAACTGGAGCGGGCTTCCTTTTCGCGCCTGCATCGGGGAACAGCCGTGAAACCTTGAGAAAGCCTTGGTAAAGCTTTCGGGAGTTTCGTAGCCGTATTTCAATGCGACATCGATTATTTTGCCTCCCTTCGCAATTTCTGCGCCTGCCAGAGAAAGCCGCCTGTTCCGGATATATTCAGCCGGCGTAATCCCCGTCATAATCGAAAACGCATGATGAAAATGAAACGCAGAAATATGCACGCTGTCCGCAACTTCGACCAGCCCGATTTTCTCCGTCAGGTTTTTCTCCATGAATCCGATTGCGTCATTAATTGCTTTTACCCATTCCATTCAGTTCGTCTTCCGTCCTTTTGCTTTGATGCTTGTATTATAGTCTAGTATCTGCCGGAGTTCCTGTCTTTTCTTGCGGGGTTTTGTCTTTTTCGCGCACTATTTGCTAATCATCTCTGTTTTGATGCTCACGATAATGAATACCCCAGATTAATATCAAACGGAGAAATTAACAGCCTTTGCACGTCTTTCATATAGCGGTCAAAGAATTGCTTTATGCCCTTCCCGTATGCAATCTGCTAGTTCAAATCAAAATCCGTCCTGTTCCTGTCCTTCATCCGCTCCTCCACGAGGAAGACGGCGGCCGCCAGGGCAAGCAGGATTACGGCGGTCAGGGGCTTGGACTCGACGGCGTTTTCCGAAAAGACTGCGTTCCAGCTGATATGGTAGAAAAGCGAGCAGGCAAGCCCGTATTCGTAATACAGGACGCTCAGGAAAACGCCCGCGGCAATGCAGTTGAACACGTAGAGGAGGCTCACCTGCTGCCCGCCAAGGAAGTTCAGGGCATGGAGCGAGCCGAAGATAAGGCTTGTCACGGCAAGGCCTACGAATAGGGAAGCCTTCTTGCTGATGTAGTCCAGAAGGAAGGCACGGAAGAGGACTTCTTCGGCCAGTCCCGCCGCCGCCGCAAGCAGCAGGCAGAAAAGCCAGTTTTCCGCGAAGTGCCTTACCATGCCGAGCTTGTAGAAAAGGTCAAAAAAGGCGATAAGGCCTCCGGACAGGACGGCCGTCACGACGGCACCCCTGGGTCCCCGCCAGTACCGGGGCGACTCCCCGAACAGCCTCCCGTAGACAAGGAGGGTCAGGACGGAGAATACGGCGGCATTGGCAAGCTGCAAGGCCGCCCCCGCAGTTCCGTCCCCGCACAGGCCCTGCAGCAGGCCACCCACCACGATATAGGCAAGAAACAGCCCGACGAACACCAAGAAAAGCTTCACGTAACTTCTTGCTTTAGAACTCATCGCACAACTTCTCAAGTTTTGAAAAATCAAGGGTAATTTCCATAAGCTTATTTATCCCGTTGAGTTCCGGATTATACTTCGTCCTCATCTTATACAGGCGGACGGCCGTTTTTTCAATTCTTGTCCGATTAGCCTTTATAAAAAAATATTCGCTCTGCATCAGAATCTTATATTTGAAATCTCCCTCGTCATTTACGGTGATATGTCCGTGATTCGGCTTTATTGGACATACCATGTGGTTTTCTTTGCTCAGATAGTCAATATATCTGTCCGAAATCGTATAAAACATAATCTCCCTATAAAAAAAGGCGGTTTTAAAACCGCCTGTTATGTCCTTCGCTTTAAAGGTGGAAGTGTACCTAGGATTATGTCCTCCATTTTAAGGGCAGGAGAGCTCCCGATATTTATACTATAATGAGTGTCCAGCCTGTTGTCAAGCAGAATTGTCATGATAAGGGAGGTCAGGGGGATAACTCCCGGACAGCCCTGTGGACAAACTGTGCAATCCACCGCGCAAACTTCCTTTCTGTGGAAATGTGGAAAAACTGTGTGCCCGGAATCCTTGCTTTTCAACTTCATATCTTCTTCACCCAGATGAAGATACTGCCCCTTTCCACAAATTCACAGGCCTTATTATTGTTATTGTTAAATTTATAAATTCATATAAATATATAACCCTGTGGACAAGCCGTCCTGTCAGAAACAAGAGAGCTTGCCAGCAAACCCGAAAAGTTCTATCATCATGTCATGAAGATTTACCTTGCCAGCTCGAACAAGAACAAGAAG
>CACYDQ010000100.1 GCA_902773215.1 uncultured Spirochaetaceae bacterium
GTCTGCTGCATCGTGGCCTACATCCCCCTCTACATCCTGAGCCGGGTCTTCGTCCATGTCTGGCGGCGCTACATCGGCAATTTCCTGCGCAAGCTTAAAATCCTGCAGATGATAAAGCAGGTTCCCCTGGTGACAAAACTCATAGACGCGATGGAGGAAGTATGATC
Organism: uncultured Spirochaetaceae bacterium; assembly: GCA_902773215.1. Taxonomy (GTDB): domain Bacteria; phylum Spirochaetota; class Spirochaetia; order Treponematales; family Treponemataceae; genus Treponema_D. Next base: position 168 of record CACYDQ010000100.1, read on the forward strand.
AACGACGGCGACAACATCGGCGGCACGGCCGGAGAGAATAATATAGAAGAAAACGAAAAGAAGCTCGTCCCGGGCGAAGAGCAGAAGGCCGCGGAAGAAGCCTCCGACAAGCTCCAGAATCTGCCGGAAGGAAGCGGGGATACCCCTGCCGGGACCGGTGAGGACGACGACTTTGACGATGAAGACGAAGATGACTACGAGGACGACGACGAAGAAGATGATGCTGAGGAGGAGGAGGAGGACGAGCTCCCCGAGTCAGCCGGCACGACGGCAGTAGCCCCGGCTGCCAGCATCCCGGCGGACGGCAGTCCCGTTCCCGCCCAGAAGAAGAAAAAGACCAAGAAGAAGGACAGGAAAATCCTGCCCAAGAAGAAGCTCCCCAAGATATTCCGCAAGGCATATTCGGAAAAGAAGCTCAGGCGGGCCATCCTCAAGCCGATTACGATTCCCCGCGACAAGGCGTTCCTCACGGAGCTGTTCGTCAAGGGCGGAGACGCAAAGAAGCAGCTCAAGTTCGCGGTGGCGGACGACAGGCTCTTCTCCAAGCGGGAAATAAAGCGTCTCCGTTCCCTCGCCAAGGACATTGAGAGCCACAAGGGACGCTTCATGCTGCTCCCCTTCGTAGCGGTCATCGTCTTTATCGCGTTCCTTGTCTCCGCCTTCACGGCGATAAAGAACCCCCTCCTCAAAAAAGTCCTGACCAGCGTGGCGCAGGATGCCGTGGGCGCGAAGGTAGACATCGGCTCGGTGAACCTGAAGGTGCTCGGCGCGTCGCTGACAATACAGGACGTGGCGGTCGGCAACAAGGACTCCGTGATGAAGAACATCGTGCAGTTCGACACGCTTGACCTGAACTTCAACCTGACGCAGGCCCTGCGCGGCAAGTTCGACGCGGAGAACCTGGAGCTGACGGGCATCAAATTCAACACGGACCGGACGACGAGCTGCGAGCTGCCCGAGGACAAGAAGAAAAAGAAGGAGGAGAGCCAGGAATCCTTCGCGGACAGCGAGTTCGCCAGGAACCTCAAGGCCGGATCCCAGGCCGCCCTCGCCGACCTGCAGAACCAGGCGGTGGACCTGCTCGGCGGCTCGGACGTGGAGTCCATCGTCTCAAACCTCCGCTCGCAGATTACGAGCATCGACAAGGCCAAGTCCGCCCAGGGCCAGGTTGAGGGGCTCGTCAGCAAGTGGACTGGCAAACCAGACGAGGTAAAAGGCAAGGTGGAGGACTACAAGGCTTCCGTAAAGAAAATTCAGGCCATCGACGTAAAGAAGATAAGCGACCCGGCCGTCCTGCAGGAATACATCACGACGATAAACGCAATCGTGAACGACACCAAGGCCCTCGGCGAGAGCGCGAAGGCCCTCAAGGACGAGGTGCTTGCGGACGCGAACGGCGTGAAGGACACGACGGAGGCGATAACGAACGCGGTCAAGGCCGACAAGGACATGCTGAAGGCACGGCTGACCGCCATCGTGGACACGGTAAAGAACGCCAAGCTCCTGCTGAATGACGCGCTTGAGACCGTCGCCTACAGCATGCTCGGGGACTACTACCCCTATGTCAAGAAGGGAATATACTACGCGGAGCAGATAAAGCAGAACAGCGTGACCCAGACGGTGCTCGCCGAGGCAGAGAAAAACAAGTCGGACGCAAGCAAGAAGAAAGAGGGATCCAACCGCCTCGCGGGGACGACCTTCTGGTTCGGCGACAACAACCCGGCATTCCTGATTGAACGGGCTTTCGTTTCCGGCGACGGCTTTGACGCGACGATAGAGGAGATTACGAACGACCAGAACGCCAGGAACAAGACGACAACGGTCAACGGCAACTTCACCCTCGCGGGAATCAGCCATGCCGCCAAGCTCGTGCTGGACACCCGGTCGGCAAGCACGGAGCCGCTGATCAAGGCGGACTACACCGGCGACGGCATCAAGGCCTTGTTCGACGGGGCCAGGGTCGCCCTCAAGAGCGGAGTGCCCTCGCTGGAGGGGCTTGCCAAAATCTCGCTGAGCGCGGCGGCGGGCAGCGGATTCCTGAGCGCGGGCGGCTCCGTTGACCTGACCCCGATCAAGATGACGACGGACGGCTTTGCGAGCGCGATAATCAGCAAGTACTACCAGGAGGCCCTGGACGCCATAAAGACCATGCTCGTCGGGTTCAACCTGGATTTCTCCGAGCTTGAGGGCATGAACCTCCAGCTGCTCGGGGACTTCGCCGACAAGTTCACGGAGTCTCTCACGGCAATCGTCAAGGGAATCGGCAACGAGGCAAAGGACAAGGCCCTTGCCCGCCTGAACGAGGAGATAAACAATTCGTCCAACGCCTACTTCAACAAGGCCAAGGAATTCCTCGGCATACAAGACGGTATTGACCTTGCCAACACCGACCTGGATTCCATGCAGGGCATACTGGAAGCCAAAAAGCAGGAGATTCAGGACCGCATCACCGAGCTGGGCAAGGGCAAGCTGCAGGAGGCGCTGGAAGACAAGCTCGGCGACAGCGAGGCTGCGAGCGGCATCACGAACGCGGCCGGGGATGCGGCGGGCAAGCTCTTCGACAAGATAAAGGGCCTTCCCAAGAGCAAGAAGTCGGAGTAGCCGGAAGCGCCCTACAGACGCGCCTGCTAAAGCAGCGCCTGCTATAGCAGGGGCGAGAAGAGGCGGCAGAAAGACCAGAAGGCGCGGACCGGCAGGGGCTGGTGGTCAAAGTAATCTTTGGTCACCGCCTGCGAGTGCCGCATGTCCCGCTCGATTATCGCGTCGCAGCGGGCCGTGAAGCGCTCGTCGTAGAAAAGGATGTTTTCCTCGAAGTGGAGGGAAAAGCTCCGGGTGTCGATGTTCGTCGTCCCGATGGAAGAGATTTTCCCGTCCACGCTCAGCATCTTGGAATGGATGAAGCCCGGGTAGATGTAGAAGCGGATTCCGTCCGCGCACATCTCCCTGGCGAAGTCCGATGAGGCGGCCTTCATGAAGAACTTGTCCCACGCCCCGGGAATCACTATGCTTATCCTGACACCCGAACACGCGGCTATCCTGAGCGCGTTCTGGAACTCCTCGTCCGGAGTGAAGTAGGGGGTCTCTATGTAGACGCTTTTCCTCGCGCTCATTATCATGCGTATGAAGGCATCCTCTATGTTCGCCTTCTTGCTGCCCGTGGGGTCGTTCGTTATGACCTGCGTCGCTATCCGGTCCTTGGCGAAGAGATCCTGCATGAAACTCTCAGTTTCACCATCACCCGGCATCTCAAGCAGCCTCTCCGCGAAAGACGGCGGGAAGTAGCGGAGCATGGACTCTATGGTCTTGGGGCGGTTGACCCAGGCTTCCTGCGAGTACCAGTCCCCGAGGAAGTTAGCCTGCATCGCAAGGACGCAGCTGCCCTCCAGCCTGACCATCGTGTCCCGCCAGTTGAGCCTCCGGCGGGGGTTCCAGTTGGCATACTCGTCCGCCAGGTTCATGCCGCCGATATAGGCCTTGCGGCTGTCGATTATGACGACCTTACGGTGGTTCCGGTAGTTCAGCGTCAGGGGGAGACCGACGCGGACAAGGAAGAAAGGCCGGCTCTTGCCCCCCGCCGCATCCAGCCTGCGGAAAAAGCGGACCCGCGTCATGAAGCAGCCCAGGTCATCGTAAAGCAGCTTGACGTCCACCCCTTCCCGCGCCTTCCGGCAGAGGATTTCCATCACCCTAGTTCCTATCTGGTCCTGCCGGTAGATGAAAAACTCCATGTTGATGCTGTGCCTGGCCGCCTCCAGCTCCGCGCAGAGGTCATCGAAGAACGCCGCCCCATAAGTGAACACCGAGGTGTTCTCCGCATAGGTCAGGAGGCTGTTGCCGTCCATCAGGTTCATGTCCACGAGCGGCATGAAGCTCTTAATGACATGGTTGGGAAGGCAAGCCCTCTTCTGGGCAAGCATCTTCTTCTGCCGCTCCCGCATGGGAGCAGAGAACTTACCCGCAGTTATGTTAAGATCCGTCATTCTCCTGGTCGCGGCGAAGATATGCCCGCTGAACAGGATATATAGGACCATCCCCACACCGTTGGGCAGAAAAAAGAGAATCAGTATCCAGACAAAACGACGGCGGGACTCCTTCCTCTCAAAGAAGAGGACGAAGATGAGAAAGAGGAGGTTACCGGCAGCTATCAGGTTGTGGACCCAAATCGGTATATCCCAGTCCCGCAGGAAAAATTCAGGCATAGCTCTGCTTATTTATCGGAAAAACAGGGGGGGGGCTGTATGGGGCAGGCGGTTTTTGAAAACGTTTGCAAAAATCAGAAAGATGGTCTACAATAGAGGCGATGGGCAAGAACATAACGATACGGGACATCGCGCGGGAAGCGGGAGTCTCCATCTCTACGGTCTCACGGGTGCTCACCGGCAGCGCGAACGTCAGGGAAGACAAGAAGAAGGAAATTCTCAGGGTCATAGACAAATACGACTTCCAGCCGAACATGCTTGCCCGCAGCCTCATCCAGACCCAGACCATGCAGATAGGCTTCATCGTCGCGGACATCTGCAACCCCTACTACTCGGCAGTCTTCGCAGCCTGCGAGAAGAGCGCGAACGCCCGCGGCTACACCCTGCTGATGATGGACTCATTCAGCGAGCAGACAAAGGAGATCGAGCTTCTGGAAAAGCTGGAAAGACAGCAGGTGGACGCTATCATCATGCTCGGGGGATCCGTGGACTCCAACCAGGAGGAAACCGAGTTCAAGGCAAAGCTCCGCTCCGTCAACTCACGGATTCCCGTCACGATGGTCGGCAACATGGAGGGGACAGGCTGTTCCCGGGTCGAAATCAACGGCGAGACGGCGATGAAGAAGCTGATGGCCTACCTCGTTTCCTGCGGCTACAAGCGGATAGCCTTTGCGGGAGGCAAAGATTCCGTATCGTTCACGGCATGGCGCAAGGAAGTGTTCCGGCAGGAACTGGAACGCTACGCCCTCCCCTACTGCCCGGAACTGGACAGGCCGTCGGACTACAATGCGGAGGAAGGCCAGCGCACGGCAAATGAGATACTGGAAAGCGGGGAGAAGCCCGACGCAATCATTGCGATAAACGATTTCGCCGCCGTCGGTGTGCTGCGGGCCATCGCCGAGCACGGGCTGAAAGTTCCTGACGACATAGGGCTGGCCAGCTTCGACAATACCTACATAGCGACATTGCTCACCCCCCATCTGACCTCGGTGGATTACGGGTACGACAGCTTCGGGGAAAAGATAATCGGGGTGACGATAGACCGCATAGAGGGCAGGGAAACACCAGAGGTCAGCTACGTGGACAGCGAGGTCGTCGTCCGGGACTCCTGCCGCCCGCTTGCCTGAACAGACTCCGGCACGAATCTGCAACCCCTCCTGCTGACAGCCCTCTCCCAACACAAACACAGCCAGCATAGAGACGGCCGCATTTAAAACGAAGGGGGCCGCCGGTTTTGCCCGGCGGCCCTGTCAGCGCATTGCCCTGCTGCCTATAAATTATGAGTTGGCAGCAGCATCGCCCTCAATCTTGTCGTAACCGACCTTGCCCGTCAGCGGGTTGGTCAGCCAAGGAGCATCGATCTTCTCGCAGATGTTCTTCTCTTCGTCCAAATCCTCAGGATTCTTCACGAAGAACTTGCACCTGTCAATCCTCGGCCTGAAGTTCACCGTCTCACCAAGCTTGAAGCCTTCCTTCGCAGCGGCCTGAACGCGCGCAACGATGTTCTGACCCTTAGTGGCAAGGAAGAGGTGCGTTTCAGCTCCCAGAGGCTCCTTGTTTGTAATCTTCATCTGCATATTGTTCTCTGCAGCTGGAGACTCCTGATACTCAAGATCCTCTGGCCTTACTCCGAA
>CACYDQ010000101.1 GCA_902773215.1 uncultured Spirochaetaceae bacterium
GGACACGATGAAGGGCGGCTACAACCTGAACGACCCCGAGCTCGTGCGCAACATGGTGGAAAAGTCCTCCGAGACCGTTGACTGGCTTATGTCCCTGGGTGCGGACCTGAGCGACGTGGGCAAGATGGCAGGCTCAACCAACTCCCGCACCCACCGTCCGCAGGGCGGCGCGGCGATCGGCGTCCACCTGGTTCCCGTGCTGGAGAAGGCGGCCAAGGATGCCGGTGTGGAAATCCGTTACAACAACAAGGTCACGGACATTATAGAAGAGGGCGGCAAGGCCGCCGGCGTGAAGGTATCGTCCGCGAGCGGCGACTACACGGTCAAGGCCGGGGCCGTCATCATTGCGACCGGGGGATTCGGCGCGAACCCCGACATGGTCGTCAAGTACAAGGCGGACCTCGCGGGATTTGGCACGACCAACCACAAGGGCGCGACGGGCGATGCCTTTGCCTGGGTGGAAAAGTTCAACGCGGAGCTTGTCCAGATGGAGCAGATCCAGACCCACCCGACGGTCGTCCCGTCGAACGGCGTGATGATTACCGAGGCCGTGCGCGGCAACGGCGCGATTATGGTGAACCGCGAAGGCAAACGCTTCGGCAACGAGATGGCGACCCGCGACGTGATGTCCGCGGACGTGCTTGCCCAGACCGGCAAAACCGCCTACCTGCTCTTTGACCAGAGCGTACGCGAGTCGCTCAAGGCGATCGAGGGCTACGCCAAACAGGGCCTTCTGACCGAGGGTGCGACCCCGGCGGAACTTGCGGGCAAGCTGGGCATGGACGCCGCCGCGCTTGAGGCGACGGTCGCGGCCTACAACGGCTACCAGAAAGGCGGGTCGGGCGACCCGGACTTTGGCCGCAAGGCGAGCGAGATGCCCCGCGCCCTGGAGAAGGGACCCTATTACGCGGTCGAGGTCGGACCTGCCATCCACCACACGATGGGCGGCATCAAGATCAACACCAAGGCCCAGGTCATCAGCAAGTCCGGCACGGTGGTCCCCGGCCTCTTCGCGGCGGGCGAGGTGACGGGCGGCGTGCACGGCGGCAACCGCCTTGGCGGAAACGCGGTCGCGGACATCTGCGTCTACGGCAAGATTGCCGGTGACAGCGCGCTCGCATATATAGGAAAGTAACGTGTAGGCACATGCCGTAAGAAAAGCGGTTCAGCCCCGTGCGGAAGCTTTTGTTTTCGTGCTGGGCTGGCCCTGCTTTGTCGGCTGACGGGAGGACAATGAGATGGAGCAGGATAAGGAAGACACAGAGAAAGGCTTCTCATGGACAATCCGTCCGTTTCTGTGGTTCATCATCAACGGCATAGTGATAAGAATCGCTCTGAGTCTTGTGGTCGGGACGGCATTTTATCTTGCGCGGGACAAGGAGCTGATAGATGCGTTGAATCGGAATCCAAATCCAATATATAGTTTCGCAGGCTACTTCCGTACCTTTGCTTCTGCTTTAAGCCTCTTTGCATGGATCGCTGCCCTTATAATCATGCGGAAAAGCCTTTTCCGGGGGCTACGGCTGCTGTTCATTCCTTTTGAGCTTATCTTACTTTTGCTTTCATGCGTGTCTTTTGCGGGGACATTTTTCTATGGGTTTGAAGGGGAGTGTATATACGACCCGTTGATTGACACCAGGCACACGGACAGCTTCAATCCCTACAATATCCCGAAGCTGGAAACCGGGATGACAAAGGAAGAGGTCGTAGAACTGATAGGGCAGCCTCTTCGTGATACCGATACGGAGATGCAGTTCACGGGTGATGGGGCGAGTCCTCACGGAGATTTTGCTTGGTACGATTTTTCCATCGCGTTGGAGGATGGAAAAGTTGTAGGAATACGTTCTAAATGGACGTATGATTAGGAGGCATACGGCTGATATGGAGGCACAAATGAAAAGACACATCGCTTTGGCCCTGCTCGCGCTGGCGGCAGGATTCCTTTTTGCGCCAAGGACTGCGTTCGCGGCCGGATCAGTTTTCCAGGCGGACGACTGGACCGGCAAACGCAAGAAAACCCAGGAACAGTGGATCAACACGACCGACGTGAAGGGGCCGTTCTCGGGCAATGCGGAGACCAACAACTACGAGACGCTGAACGACGTGGACAGGTCCTTCCTCGTTCCCTTTACCGACGGCAGCATGATGATGGTACAGGCGGAAACGAACCTGCAGATCCGCTACCTGGACAAGGGCTACCATCAGACCGGCGAGCGGAACATCAAGCTGGAGCTGCCCCTGTTCGGCGGCTTCTTCGCTTCGTCC
>CACYDQ010000102.1 GCA_902773215.1 uncultured Spirochaetaceae bacterium
GGAGGACTACAAGATGGCATTGAAAGCGTACATGAGGATTGCCGCGGAGGAGCGTGCGTGGGCCTACCACCTGTCGACGGACCGGGCAGAGGCGGACTACCGGAACGGGCTTCTTCTCGCCGAGGAAAAGGGCGAGCGGAAACGTGCCTTGTCCTCCGCACGGAACCTGCTGGCGATGGGTGTGCTGACTCCCGCGCAGATAGCCCAGGCGACAGGCCTTCCCCTTGAGGATGTGGAGAAGCTCGCTGCTGAACGGGTGTGACAGGAACTGCGACCCGCAACGTTTGCACAGGCAAACGTGTAGTACACGGTCGTTACGTCCCCGCCGGCACAAGTGACCGTGTCGGCGGATTTTCCGGCACAAGCGGCTGTCGCCCTGTAAGACCCTGCGGCTGCCGTTGACTAAAATTTTCTTAGTCAATATAATGTTTTCCTATGACCGTAAACGAGTTGCGCTCGAAATACATAGAGTTTTTCAAATCCAAGGGACATACCGAGATTTCCGGCAAATCCCTCCTTCCAGATAATGACCCGACCGTGCTTTTCACTACGGCGGGAATGCAGCCTTTGGTACCCTATCTTTTGGGCGAGACGCACCCGTCCGGCGACCGGCTGACCGACTACCAGAAGTGCGTCCGCACCGGCGACATCGACTCCGTAGGTGACGCAAGCCACCTGACTTTTTTTGAGATGCTGGGCAACTGGAGCCTTGGTTCATATTTCAAGCAGGAATCCATCGCCTACAGCTACGAGTTTTTGACCTCCCCGAAATACCTGAACATCCCCAAGGAGAAGCTGAACGTCACGGTCTTCGAGGGCGAGAAGCAGCCTGATGGCGTTGAGATACCCCGCGATGAGGAGGCTGCCCGCCGCTGGGAAGAGATGGGCATCGCAAAGGAACACATCTTCTTCCTGCCCCGGAGCGACAACTGGTGGGGGCCCGCCGGTCAGACCGGTCCCTGTGGTCCCGACACCGAGATTTTCTATGATAACGGACAGCCTAAGTGCGGCCCGGACTGCAAGCCCGGATGCCACTGCGGTAAGTATCTGGAAATCTGGAATAATGTCTTCATGGGCTATAACAAGGACGCGCAGGGGCATTACAACGAGATGGCCCGCAAATGCGTGGACACGGGAATGGGTGTGGAGCGCACGGTGTCCGTCCTGAACGGGCAGAAGTCCGTCTATGAGACTGACGTTTTCCTTCCAATTATACAGTGCATCGAAGAGCTTTCCGGCAGGAAGTACGGGACGAGCGATGCCGATGACGTTGCCATGAGGATTATCGCCGACCACGTGCGGACGGCGACGTTCATCTTGGGCGACCCCAAGGCCGTTACTCCCGCCCGCACGGGTGCCGGCTACATCCTGCGCCGCATCATCCGCCGCGCGGTCCGCTATGGCCGCAAGCTCCAGATTGACGGAAGCTTCCTTGCCAAGCCCGCCGAAATCGTCATCGGCGAGTACAAGGACGCCTACCCCGAGCTTTCTGAGCGCGCCGCCTTCATCAGGGAGCAGCTGACGCTCGAGGAAGAGAAATTCAGCAAGACGCTCAAGGCGGGCGAGGCTGAGTTCCAGAAGCTGCTGCCTAACCTTCAGAAGAACCCCAAGATGGTCATTCCCGGCCGTGTCGCCTTCCGCCTGTACGACACCTTCGGCTTCCCCATCGAGATTACGCAGGAGATGGCCAAAGAGAACGGCATGACCGTTGACCTGGAGGGCTTCAAGGAGATGGAGAAGAAGCACCAGGAGGAGAGCCGGACGCTTTCCGCCGGCAGCTTCAAGGGCGGCCTTGGCGATCACAGCGAGATAACGACCAAATACCATACGGCGACCCACCTCCTGCAGCAGGCTCTCGTCCAGGTCTTGGGCGATGAGGTCGCGCAGAAGGGGTCCAACATCACGGACGAGCGCATGCGCTTTGACTTCTCCTTCCACCGGGCCATGACCAAAGAGGAGGTCAAGCAGGTGGAGGACATCGTGAACGAGCAGATTCAGAAGGACCTGCCGGTGACGATGGAGGTGATGGATCTGGAGGCGGCCAAGGCTTCCGGCGCACGTGCCCTCTTCGGCGAGAAGTACGAGAAGCAGGTCAAGGTCTATACGATCGGGCCCAAGGACGGCTGGTTCAGCAAGGAGGTCTGCGGAGGCCCCCATGTGCAGCACACGGCGCAGATTGGCACGTTCAAGATTGCGAAGGAGCAGTCCTCCTCGGCGGGTGTCCGCCGCATACGCGCCACGATCGAAGGCGGGCTTCCGCTTGACAAACAGTAAGATTTCCTGGGTGGGAATGATATATAAGTGGGGTTGGCAGCGAAAATTTCAAAAAAACGCTGTCAATATGTAACCAAAAACATTTAAAAGGGTTTTCTTGGTGAAGTAGGAAGGCAAGTTTAAGGTCTTGGGGCGGAGAACCCAAAACCGGTGGCACATGCTGGTAATCTTTATCAACAAGATCGAGGAATGAAAATGAAACGTTTAGTTGTAACTGCAGCTCTTTTGCTGACGATGGCTGTCTCTGTCTTTGCCGCTAGCACGGATATGACCCCCCTCGCGGTGGTCAAGCTTAACGGCAGCGAGACTATCACTGTGAAGACACTCAAGGACAGGGTGAACCTTTGGACCAAGCTGAACGGAGTGAAGGAGCCGTCGCTTGAGCAGAAAAAGGCGATTCTGGATAACCTTATTTACGAGAAGCTCGTGGCCCAGGCTGCGGCGAAAGACGGCTTGACGATTTCGGACAGCGACATTGACAAGTCTTTCTTGAGCACGATGAGCCAGCAGTTCAATCAGCAGTTCACCACCGAGAGCCAGCTGTCCGAGTTCCTGCAGAAGCAGACGAACAAGAGCCTTTCTACCTACATCAAGGAGATGACGGGTTATAGCCTTGCGGACTACAAGGTTTACCTCAAGAATTCGATTCTCGTGCAGCAGTATGTCTACACGAAGAAACAGGCTGAGATCAAGAAGGTCACGGCTTCCGATCAGGAAATCCGCGATGCGTATGCGATGAACAAGGCGATGTTCGTCTGGAGCGACATGGTGAAGCTTTTCATCGTCGTTGTTCCCAAGAACAAGGATGCCGCAGCCGCCAAGAAGAAGGCTGACAAGATGCTCAAGGATTATACCAAGAAGCCGTCTTCTGCCGAGGATGCCATTAAGGACGATGCCGACAACGGCAAGGCCTATCAGGCCGGCTACATGATTATGACGACCCAGCAGGCACAGCAGTTCGGCTGGGCTCCCGATAAGGTCGTGGAGCTGTATAACCGCAAGAAGGGATACATCAGCGAGCTTTCTGAGACCGATGTGGACTATCAGTTCTACGTCGTGAAGGACAAGTTTGCCGCCAAGATGCTCTCTATTGACGATATCATTCAGCCCGAGTCTACGACGACGGTTTATGACTACATCAAGGCGAACCTGACACAGCAGAAGCAGAGCCAGTATTTCGCACAGGCGGCCGTGGATCTCTCCAAGAGCCTGGATACCAAGGCGAACGTTGAGCGCAAGAAGGAGGGGTCTGCCCTCGACAAGCTCCTCAACTGGGATTCCGAGTCTTGATCTGATGTCACGTCATAAAGCGAGGGTTCTGGCTTTTCAGGCCCTCTTCTCCTACGACATGGGAGGGGAGGGGCTGGAAGAGCTTCTTACACTGAAATGGGCGGAGAATGCCGGGGACTTGGATATGGAGACCTCGGACTTCGCCCGTATTCTCATCGCGGGAACCGTGAACCACCTGGAGGAGGTGGATTCCTGTATTAAGGGTCACCTCGCCCCTAAGTGGCAGTTTGACCGCCTGAACCGGGTCACCGTTGCGATTCTCCGGATAAGCATTTTCTCCCTCCTCTATCAGAAGGATATGCCTGTCAATGTTGTCATAGATCAGGCCATCAAAATCTCCAAGGAGTTCGGGGAGGACGATGCCTTTAAGTTTATCAATGCGATGCTCGATAATATAAGCAAAGGGCTGCCCGCGGACTGAAACTATATTGCCGGGCGCTTTGGAAGAAAGGGCCTTGAGCGGTAA
>CACYDQ010000103.1 GCA_902773215.1 uncultured Spirochaetaceae bacterium
GTCACCTTGCCGACCTTGTTCTGAGCAAAGAGGGGAATACCAAAAACAGCCGCAGCCGCAACAACCATAACAATCTTCTTCATATACAGCCTCCTTAGGCTTTCATTTGTTTTCTACCTGTGTCTCTCAGGTTATGAGCCAATACTACAGCATTTCTTTCACGGCGGCAAAAAACCCGCGTTATATAACGCAAGATTACGTAGATAAGGAGGCTCTTATGAATCTCTTATTTTACCTCGAATTCGGAGACGGCCCGCTCCGTCCCGCAGGTGACGGCCAGCACATGGAAGCCGCGCGAGAGGGGGATGTTCCAGGAGAAGACCTGTGAGGCACTGCCAACAGGCTTCCCGTCCAGAGTGAGGATCGCGGACTTCTCCTTTCCGCCGACAGCCGTCACCGAGAGGAACTGCACGGATGCAGGGAGCGACGCATCAAAGATGAAGAGAGCCCCATTCCGGGGGTAGGTAATCGTCAGCGGTCCTTCTGCGTCCCCGGTACCCTGCGCAGAGTTGCCGAGAAAGTTTCTGGAATCCGCCCAGTGCTGGTACTCGCTCGGGTAGCGAACCTTCACCCTGCCGTTCTCGATGTAATGCCAGCTGCACGTGGCAATCTCGCTTCCCTTGCCGACGTATTCTTCAATGACCGAAGGACAGGAAGCAGTCGGGAGCAGGCCGGACAGGGCGCAGAGCCTGACCTTGCGGTAGGAGGCGGGCTGCTTGAAATTCGACGCCCCTCCCGTCTGCGTCAGCTCGTCAAGGAGGCTCCGGACGACGCGGGCGGGAATGCTGCTGCCTGTCTCGCCAATGACGGTCTCTCCCTCGAAGTTCCCCATCCATACCGCTACCGTATAGAATGTCGTGGAGCCAAGCGCGATGATGTTCTGGAACTGGTTGGAAGTCCCCGTCTTGAAGATGGACGGATAGGGGGTATCGAACACGGAGGCATGCCCGAAGCCGAGCGACCGTGCGCCCTCGTCGGTCAGTATGTCGCACATCACGCGGGCTGTGTCGCTCTTGTATGCCCGTCTCCAACCGTCGCGCGAGCTCCCGCCCCCTTTCGTATAGGACACATTCATCAGGAGCCCGTCGTTGGTGAACACGGAGAAGGCGCGAGCCATCTCCTCAAGCGTCACTTCGCTTGAGCCCAACGCAAGCGAGAGGCCGGTGCCTTCCTCGCTGCCCCTGAGCGAGTCGAAGCCGAGGAGATACAGCCGCTCCATATAGTTTTTCAGCCCCAGCTCATGGAGCAGGTATACCGCCGGTATGTTCAAGCTGGAGGCAAGGGCCGTGCGGAAGCGGACGGGACCGTTGTAGCGGTTGTTGAAGTTGAGCGGAACGTACACCCCGCTTGAGCCGAAGTCCTGCTGTATGTCGGGCAGGACGGAAGACGGGGAGAAGCCCTCTTCCATCGCGAGCGCGTACAGGAAGGGCTTCATGGAGCTGCCCGGTTGGTTCCTGACGCTCACGCCGTCAATCTGCCCGGAATGCGCATCATCGTCAAAGGAAGCGTTACCCGCCCAGACAAGGATTTCCCCGGTCCTGTTGTCCAGCACGATTGCCGCCCCGTTGTGGATGCGCGCCTCCTTGTATTCCTCAAGCTTCTTCTGTATCAGGAACTCCGCATGGGATGTGAGCGAGCTGTCTATGGCAAGTTCGAGCGTGGGGGGTATATGCTGCTTCGCTTCCTTATAGGACGCAATCACATGATTCACGAAGTGCATGCAGAGCGACGGGTATACGAACGACTTTTCCAGCTGTGAGTCCGCGGGCCTGCGGGGAATCTCGGCGAGCCGCAGGCACTGCTCCGGGCTGAGGGAAGCAGGCTCGCAGGAAAAGAACGAGCGGGCCGCGCTCCCGACCCCCTCTATCTGCTGGCCGAACGGCACGGAGTTCAGGTACAGCTCCAGTATCTCGTCCTTTGAAAGCTTTGTCTCAAGGTACACGGCGAGCAGGGCTTCCTTGGTCTTTACGAGGAGGTTGACCCGCCCCTTCCTGGGCCAGATGATGCGGGCCAGCTGCATCGTGATTGTGGAAGCCCCGCTCACGACCCTGCCCTCTTTTCCATTCTGCACCGCCGCCCGGACGAGCGAGAACAAATTCACGCCAAAGTGCCTGCGGAAGTTCTTGTCCTCCGCATCGATGAAAGCCTGCACAAGGTTCGTCCCCATCTGGTCAAGCGGGTAGTATTCCCGGCGAAGCCCGTCCTCAAGCGGAATGATGTACAGGAGCTTGCCGTCCCTGTCGTAGAAGCGGGAAGAATACTGCCGCGCCGTAAAGTCCGAGAGCGTCCGCGAGGGAAGCAGCCACAAGGTCAGGAAGAATACTGCAACAAGCAGGAGAACGGCGAGCAGGACGCGGAGCAGCAGGGGAAACGCGCGGCGGGACTTATGCATTGCTCCCGCCCGTCACAAAGGGATTCCAAAAGCGGTTGCCGTCATGGTAAGTCACCGCAAGCGCGACGGCTGCGAACAGAAGGATCAACGCAATCACAATCTTGTCCGCCGTCCCAAGCTTCTTGGCAGAATACCAGGTCCTGCCCTTGTGCTTGCCGAATCCGCGCAGCTCCATCGCGTTCGTCACCGAATCGATTTTCTCCATGCTCGTGAACACGAGGGGGAACA
>CACYDQ010000104.1 GCA_902773215.1 uncultured Spirochaetaceae bacterium
AGTTCCGCATGGTGAAGTTCGCCCGCATTCCTTCCTACAACGAAATCTTCAGCGGAGACCCCGTGTGGGCAACCCTCGAAGTGGCTGGTATCGGACAGGACGGCCGTCACATGGTGACCAAGAACTGCTTCCGCTTCCTCCACACTCTTGAGAACATGGGTCCCTCACCGGAGCCCAACATCACCGTCCTCTACTCCAAGAGGCTGCCCAAGACCTTCCGCAAGTATGCCGCGAAGATTTCCGTGGACACCTCTTCCATCCAGTACGAGAACGACGACATCATGCGCCCTGTCTGGGGTGACGACTACTCCATCTGCTGCTGCGTTTCCGCGACGCAGACCGGAAAGGAACTCCAGTTCTTCGGAGCACGCGCCAACCTCGCCAAGGCCCTCCTCTACGCGATCAACGGCGGAAAGGACGAGGAAGCCGGACTTACCCCCGGCGTGCAGGTCGGACCGGAGCTTGCCCCGATTACTTCCGAGTACCTGGACTACAACGAGGTCATGCACAAGTACGATGTCATGCTGGACTGGCTCGCCGGTCTGTACGTGAACACGCTCAACGCGATCCACTACATGCACGACAAGTACTACTACGAGGCAGCCGAGCTTGCCCTGATCGACACGAACGTGCGCCGCACCTTCGCGACGGGTATTGCAGGATTCAGCCACGTGGTTGACTCCCTGTCCGCCATCAAGTACGCCAAGGTCAAGGTCCTGCGCCGCGACATCCAGATTCACGACAAGAAGGACAAGACCAAGGTCATCGGAACCGCTCCGAACATGGCCTACGACTTCCAGATTGAGGGCGACTTCCCGCGCTACGGTCAGGATGACGACCGCGCTGACGAGATCGCAAAGTGGCTGCTCAAGACCTTCATCGGCAAGATCAAGAAGCACCACACTTACCGCAACGCGGAGCCGACGACATCTATCCTGACGATCACTTCAAACGTGGTCTACGGAAAGGCGACCGGTGCCCTGCCGAACGGACGCAAGGCCCACGAGCCCTTCTCACCGGGAGCCAACCCCTCATACGGTGCGGAGACCAAGGGCCTCGTGAAGTCCCTCAATTCCGTCGCCAAGGTTCCCTACGAGTACTCGCTCGACGGAATCTCCAACACGCAGACGATCAACCCCGGCGCTCTCGGCCACAATGAGGACGAGCAGACCGAGAACCTGGTCAACGTCATGGACGGCTACTTCGAGCGCGGTGCCCACCACCTGAACGTCAACGTCTTCGGCGTTGAGAAGCTCAAGGACTGCCAGGCACACCCCGAGAAGCCCGAGTATGCGAACTTCACGGTCCGCGTTTCCGGCTACGCCGTGCGCTTCATCAACCTGACCAAGGAGCAGCAGGACGACGTTATCGCCCGCACCTGCCATGCAGCCCTGTAGGTTGAGCTAGAATAGCAAAGCCCCTGCTGGAGGAATCCGGCAGGGGCTTTTTTTGTTGCCTTGTGGTGGGGCAGTCAGCCTGCGACGATCATCACGCCCGCAAGTATTACCGCGCTGCCCAGGATCTTCCGCCGGGTCAGCCGCTCACCAAAGAAGATTCGTCCGGTCAGTATCGCCAGGATGAAGGTAAGCGACTCGGTCAGGGCGGATGCGACGGCCAGCTTGACGTGGCTGAGCACGTATAGGTTGATGATCGTGCCGGTCAGGAAAAGAGCGTAGCCTGACAGGACGACCGGGTTCAGGTACTCGAAGAGCAGGGACCTGTGCTCGCTTTTCGCCGACTTTTTCATCAGCAGCTGGGCCGCCGTTGACAAGATGACGACGAGGACGATGACAAGATAATACTTAAGCATTGCTCTTTTCCCCCGACACGATGATGATTCCGGCAACGATGACGATGACGCCGATGAAAAAGCGCAGGGACACGGTCTCGGCAAAGATGATGAAGCCGAAGAGCGTGCTCCACAAGAGGCAGATCGGCTTGCTCGCCATCGCGACCGAGAGGGGAAATCGCTTCAGATCCTGCTGCCACAGGAACGAATAGCAGCCAAAGAGCATGATTCCCGTGAAAAAAAGCAGGAAAGAGCCTGCATTTATGCCCCCGAGCAGGGCGGCCTTCTTCATGAAAATAGATGCAATGGAATAAACAAGGAAGGTCAGATGCAGCAAGGTGAATTTCAGCATTGAAAGAGTATAGCAGACGGGCAGGGGGAGTATCAAGGGCAAAAGAAATGACCCTGGGGTGAACCCCAAGGTCATTTCGCCCTTTCGGGCAAATCGGAGAGAGTTTATCAGCTTATTTACAAGCTGATTACATTATAGGTGTTTTTCCCTAGGTTGTCAAGGAACTCTCTCCTGGTTTTTCAGTTCTTTTTATCAGATACTCTTGACAGTAGCACGACTATATCGTATACTGGTTACTGTAGGAAGTAGCAAAATGATAAAGAGAACTGACAGTATATATCTGAGTTTGCCGAGCGACAGGTACACGCCCTTCTCGCTCGCACGTAAGATCGGGGCCAAGGCCATCCTGGAGAGCGCGAGGTTCAACCTGGGCAAGGAGCGCTACTCAATCCTTATGGCGGAGGAGGCTTTCCACATCCTCCAGGACGACGACGGAATCGCATTCATCATCGATGGCCGCCGGGTTCCGTTCACGGTGGAGACTGTTCAGTCCGGGGGGCAGGCGGAGACAATCGCTCCGGGGAGCAGGATTCTCCACAAGCCTGACATTTTGGACGCATTGCTCTACGTCGCCGGCGAGAACGAGCTGCCGGTAAAGGGAATCCCCGTCCCGGCGAGCGGAGTCGGCTACCTGAGCTACGAGTTCTGCGCGAGGTGCGACACAATAAACCTGGCAGCGCAGACCGATGAGCTCAAAATCCCGGAGAGCGACTTTATCGTGGGCCATCTCTACATCGTCTTTGATCACTTCACCGAGACGATGCACATCTTTGCGTTCAACTACACCGAGCACCAGATTGACCTTAAGAAGGCCGTTGACAATCTTAAGACCAGGCTGGGCGATTTGGACTTCAGCTACCTGGCTCCGCCCGAGGAGGCCAAGCCATGCAGGACGCTGACAGACCTCGCCTTGTCCGAGAAGGAATACAAGCACAAGGTCGTTGAGCTCAAGAAGCGGATAGTCGCGGGCGACATCTTCCAGGCCGTCCCGAGCCGCCGCCTGCAGCTTGAGTGCGAGTCATCGGCGATGGAGATATACAGGCGGCTCCGCTCTCTCAATCCTTCCCCCTACCTGCTCTACCTGGACTTCGGCGACAGGCAGCTGATCGGTTCCTCGCCGGAAAGCCTTGTCCGCGTGCGGGAGGGAATCGCTTCCATACGCCCCATCGCCGGAACAAGGCGGAGGGGAAAGGACGCGCTCGAAGATGACGCGCTGAAGGCTGAGCTGCTCGCCGACCACAAGGAGAGGCAGGAGCACCTGATGCTCGTTGACCTGGCCCGCAATGACCTGGGCAGGGTCTGCGAGAGCGGCAGCGTGGAGGTGACCCGCTTCATGGACTGCGAGTTCTTCAGCCACGTCATGCACCTGGTCAGCGACGTGCAGGGCAAGGTCAAGGCAGGAATGAAGCAGATTCAGGTGCTTCGCTCTGCCTTCCCCGCCGGAACAGTTTCCGGTTCCCCCAAGATAAGCGCGATTGAGATTCTGAGCGGCCTGGAGCATATAAAGAGAAGGTTCTATGCGGGTGCGATTGGCTACCTTCAGACATCCGGCGACCTGGACTTCTGCATCGGAATCCGCTGTGCCCTCAAGCAGGACAGCACCTGGACCCTGCAGGCGGGAGGCGGCATTGTCTACGACTCGAACCCCGACCGTGAGTGGGAGGAGACAAACGAGAAGCTCGGCGCGCTCAGGTCCGTCCTGGAAGGAAAACGGCATTTCTAAAAATCGCGCGCCGCGCAATTTTTAGAGAGTGCCAACGAGTCGGAACCTTGCTTGCAAGGTCAGTCGCATATAATAGCGCGACTTACGACATCGCATCTTCAGAGTTACCTCGAAAAACCGACGTTTTTCGAGGTTCCAAAACAGATTGGGAAATAAGGAGATTTTGATATGATACTGGTAATCGACAACTACGACAGCTTCACATACAACGTGGTCCAGGCCCTGCAGAGGCTCTCAAAGGACGAGGTGCAGGTGGTCCGCTCAAAGGAAGTCACTCTGGAGGACCTTGACTCCATGAAGCCCTCCCGCCTGGTCATAAGCCCCGGACCCGGGACACCGGCAGACGCGGGCATAAGCGTGGAGGCGATACGGCACTTTGCGGGAAAAATCCCGATTCTCGGGATATGCCTGGGGCATCAGGCAATCGGAGAGGCATTCGGGGCAAAAATCATACAGGCAAAGAGAATCTGCCATGGTGTCGTTGAGGATCTGGACCTTGACGGCAAGGGCCTGTTCAGGACAATCGGGCTCAAGGCATCCTTCACCCGCTACCACTCGCTGGCAATAGACGGCAGCACGCTCAGCAAGGACTTTGAGGTCACCGCAAGGTCACGCGACGGGGACATCATGGGAGTCCGCCACAAGACGATGCTGATTGAGGGCGTGCAGTTCCATCCGGAATCGATAGCGAGCCAGCAGGGGGACGAGATTTTCAAGTCCTTCCTCAACTACCGGCGCGAAAAATTCCCCGCCACCGCATACCTGAACCAGCTGCTCTTTGAGAAGAAGCACCTGAGCCGGGAGCAGGCGGCCCTCTTCATGGACAACCTGACCGACGGCGACATAGACGAGCGCATAACGGCATCCATGCTGACCGCCATGGCAGGGAACGGCATAAGCGCGGACGAGCTCGCAGGATGCGCGGAGGTTCTCCTTCATAAAAAGACCCCGCTCAACGTGGACTCTGACTCCATCGCGGAGATTGTTGGTACGGGCGGAGACTGCAAGGGCAGCTTCAACATCTCCTCCCTCAGCTCCGTCATCGTCGCCGCCTGCGGGCAGACCGTCGCCAAGCACGGCAACAGGGCAGTCTCCAGCAAGTCTGGCGCGGCGGACTTCTTTGAGGCGATAGGAATCAAGATAGACAACAAACCGGCCGACACGGAGAAGATGATAAGGCAGACAGGCTTCGCCTTCCTGATGGCTCCTGTCTATCATCCCGCCATGCGCTTCGCAGCCCCGGTCCGCAAGGCACTGGGCATAAAGACCGTCATGAACCTGCTCGGCCCCCTCCTGAATCCTGCGGAGGCAAAATATGCTGTCCTGGGAGTCTACAGCCCTGACCTGCTTGAGACCTATGCCCATGCGGCCAAGAACCTCGGGGTCAAGAGGGTGATGGTGATTGCGAGCGACGACGGGATGGACGAGATTTCCCCCTGCGCCCCGACCAAGGTTTTCCAGATAAACAAGGACGGAAAGGAATACCGCTACACGATAAACCCCGCCGACTACGGCATAAGCGATGCAAATGAGGAGGAGCTTTCCGGAGGAATCGGCGAGGAGAACGCAAAGATTGCGATGGACCTGCTTGACGGCAAGGGACGCAAGACCCTTCGCTATGCGGTCGGCCTGAACTCCGGCGCGCTGCTCTACCTGACGGGCAAGGCAAAGAGCATAAAGGACGGCTACGAGATGGCCCTCGAGGCCCTTGACAACGGCAAGGCCAAGGCCAAGCTGGAAGAGATAAAGAAGGTCTCCCATGCTTTCTGAAGCCCCGAAGGACACTCGCAACATAATAGAAGAGATTGTCGCACGCCGCAAGGAGGACATAGGGCGGCTGGGCTGGGAATACGGCTCGGTTATCCCGAAGACCAGGCAGAGGGGGAAGCCCCTGCCCTTCATAAGCGAGAAGGGAGTCGTGCTTGAGGTCAAGCGGGCTTCCCCGAGCAAGGGGGACATCGCTCCCGGATTGGATGCGGCAAAAACCGCCCTCGCGTATGCTGACGCAGGAGCGGCTGCCATATCAGTGCTGACCGAGCAGAATTACTTCAAGGGGAATCTCGGTGACCTTATGGCAGTCTGCCGGGCAGTGGATGCCTGGGCGGCAGCGGAGGAGGGCAGAAAGCGGATAGCCGTCCTGCGCAAGGACTTCATCTACGCCCCCGAGGAAGTAGATGTCGCCTACCGGGCGGGGGCGGACGCGGTCCTGCTCATCGTGCGGATGCTTGACGAGGCGACCCTTGCCGCCATGCTCGTGCGTTGTGGCGAGCTGGGGCTGACTGCGTTCACTGAGTTACGGCTTGCGGAAGATGTGGAAAAGCTTGCGGCTGTGAAAAAAAGCCTTTCTTCCCTGGGCGGCCCTGCACAGTTGTGCAGGATAGTCTGCGGGGTGAACGCTCGCGACCTCAAGGACTTTTCCATAGACTTGCTCAAGCCCGCGTCCATGCTCTCGCGGATACGGGAGCTTCTCGGGCAGGAGTGCAGCGTCATATTCGAAAGCGGCATACGGACAGCGGAGGCTGCTTCCTTTGCGGGCAGCCTGGGCTTTACGGGGATGCTCTTGGGCGAGGCCGCCGCCCGCAACCCTGACGAGGCGGGCAAGCTTGTTTCCGCTTTCACCGGGGCGAAAGAGACCAAAGCTTCCCGCACCTGGCTGGACTTTGCGTCCTTGCTCGGCGAACGGCGGTCAGGGACCTGCTGCCACAGGGAAGAAAGAAGCCCGGAACAGGCCGCCCGTCCCCTGCTCAAGATCTGCGGGCTGACGAACGAAGAGGATGCTCTGGAGTCAGTCCTCGCCGGCGCGGACTTCCTTGGCTTCATCTTCTGCAAGCAAAGCCCCCGGAACACAACGGCGGATCTGGTGCGGAAGGTCAGGGCCCGGCTTTCGGCTGCGGATGACGGGCAGGCAGAAAGCTTTGACAGGATGCCTTTCCTTGTCGGCGTAATCACGGACTGCGGGAGCGACGAAGGCAAAGAGGCGATACGGCTCGTGCAGGAAGGCACGCTGGATTTCCTTCAGCTGCACGGAGAGAAGGCCGTCGAGGGCTTCCGTGAGGAGCAAGGCCTCCACGATCTGCCCCACTATGCCGTCGTCAACCTTTCGGACGAGTCTGACCTCAGGAAAATCGAGTCTCTCAAGAATCTTGGTGAGCCGAGAATACTGATTGACGCGAAAGCCGGGAAGCTCGTCGGCGGTACGGGCGTTCAGGTTGCGGACGGCCTTGTCAGGAAGGTCGCCTCGGCATCCCGCCTCTGGCTCGCGGGCGGGATAACGCCGGAAAACGTTGCCCGCATTGTCAGCGACTACGGGCCCGAGCTGATCGATGTCTCAAGCGGAATCGAATCAAGCCCGGGCAAGAAGGATGCGGACAAACTGCTCGC
>CACYDQ010000105.1 GCA_902773215.1 uncultured Spirochaetaceae bacterium
CACATCGGCGCCCAGCCCGTGCCCCCGTCCCTGGTGCGCCGGTGGCTGAAGGTGTTCCCGAAGCATCAGTACGACGTGAACTACGGGTTGTCCGAGTCCATCGGCCCGGGCTGCGTCCACCTGGGCGTGGAGAACGTCCGCAAGGTCGGCGCGATCGGCGTTCCCGGCTGGGGCTGGCAGTGCAAGATCGTGGACAACGAGACCGGTAAGGAAGTCAAGCGCGGGGACGCGGGCATCCTCTGCGTCAAGGGTCCCGGCGTGATGAAGGAATATTACCACGACCCCAAGGCGACCGCCGAGGTCCTGCACGACGGCTGGCTTGACACCGGCGACGTGGCGATGCAGGACGAGGAAGGCTTCTACTACCTCGTGGACCGCGCGAAGGACGTCATCGTCTCTGGCGGCGAGAACCTCTACCCCGTGCAGATCGAGGACTTCCTGCGCAAGAACGACAAGATCCACGACGTGGCGGTCATCGGCCTGCCCGACAGGAGGCTCGGCGAGATTGCCGGGGCGGTCATTCAGATAAAGGAGGGCATGACCTGCACCGAGGAGGAGATAAACGAGTTCTGCCAGGACCTGCCCCGCTACAAGCGGCCGCGCAAGATTATCTTCGCCCCGGTCCCGCGCAACCCGACGGGCAAAATCGAAAAGCCAAAGCTCCGCAAGATGTACGGCGAGGAGCACCTCGTCGCTTTCGAGAACAAGGAGTAGGGGGAGGAGGCCGTATGCAGGCAGAAAAAGTCAGGAGCATGAGCTTCAGCGTCAGTCCGAACGTTTACGACAGGATTCATTCATTCTGCGCGGAGCGGGGCTGCACGAGTTCGTGGCTCATAAACAAGGCCGTGAACGATTTCCTTGACGAATGCGCGGAGGACAAAGCGGACTATGAGGCCGCGGCCTTGGCTTGGGCGGAATTCGAAAAGAGCGGAAGCAAAACCTTCACGAGCGACGAAATTCGAAAGGAACTGGGCTTGTGACCGTCGTGTATTCGGATAACGCGCGGAAGCAGCTGAAAAAACTGGACGGCAGGACAAGCAGGCTCATTCTCAGCTATATGGACGAGGTCGCCCAGCTCAAAGACCCGCGCTCGAGGGGAAAGATTCTTGTAGGCAATCTGGCCGGTTTCTGGCGTTACCGGGTCGGTGACTACAGGGTTCTGTGCCGCATACAGGACAAAGAGCTTTGCATCGTCGTTATCGAACTCGGAAATCGCAGGGAAGTCTACAAGTAGGCAGAAGCTGCATCTGAGGAGCACCTCGTCGCCTTCGAGAACAAGGAGTAGGGGGAGGGCTTACTCCTCGCCCGCGGACTGTGCGGCATGGATGAGCTTTCCGAGCATCCTGAGCAGCATGTCCGGCTCAATCGGCTTGCTCAGGTGCGCGTTCAGCCCGGCCTGAAGGCTCCGCTTCACGTCATCGTCAAAGGCGTTCGCCGTGAGCGCGATAATCGGGATGCGCTCTGCATCGGGACGGCCGGAAGACCGTATGCGCCTGGTCGCCTCAAGCCCGTCCATCTCGGGCATCCGCATGTCCATCAGTATGGCATCGTAATGCCCCGCAGGATGCTCCGTGAACGCCTGCACTGCAAGCTTTCCGTTCTGGGCCACATCCACCTCGATGCCATGCCGGTTCAGTAGCATGACGACTATCTCCGCGTTTATCTCCATGTCCTCGGCGAGGAGCACGTGCCGCCCCTTCAGGTCGGCAACTTCCTCCATACTGCTGTCCCAGGTTTTCGCTGTCGCATCATGCTGCACTGAGGCGTGACTGTCCGATTCGGCAAAGGTGATGGTCACGGTGAACGACGTTCCCTCGCCCTTCCTGCTCTTCACCTCGATTTGCCCGCTCATGTGGTCGACGATGCTTTTCGTGATGGCCATTCCGAGCCCCGTGCTTCCGTATTTGCTGGTCGTGGACAAATCCTCTTTGCTGAACGCGTCGAAGATATGGGGAAGGAATTCCTCGCTGATACCTATGCCGGTATCAGCCGTGATGAAGGCGAGCGTCACCTGCCCGTTGAAGCGGGACTTCTCCTCCACCGTAAGGCGTATGGAGCCGCCTGCGGGCGTGAACTTGACGGAGTTCCCCAGTATGTTGATCAGCACCTGCTTGAGCTTTACCGCGTCCCCCCGGTAGCAGCCGTCAACGTTGCCCTTCGTGCCGCACTCGTAGGAAAGCCCTTTTTCTTGGCACTGGCTTCCGATGATGTTGTTGACATACACCAGGCAGTCGGCAAGCAAGAAATCCTCGTTCTTTATCTCCATGCTGCCGGCTTCAATCCTTGTCATGTCAAGGATATCGTTTATCAGGTCCAGCAGATGATGCGCGGAGCATTGTATCTTGGCAAGGTGCTCCTTCACCGCGCCGGAGGCGGACGGCTCTTCCATCGCGATGCTGTTCAGGCTGATTATGGCATTCATGGGGGTGCGGATCTCGTGGCTCATGTTCGACAGGAATGCGGTCTTGGCCTTGCTCGCGTTCTGTGCGACATCAAGGGCTTCCTTCAAAGCCTTGCGCCCGTCCATCAGCTCCTGCATGTGCCCCCGCTCCCGCTCCAGTGCTTTCTCCAGCTCGTTCCGGTACACTTCCTCCTCGTCCTCCACGACAAAGCTGTGGATGAGGCTGGTTCCTATCATATAGCCCATGGCATACAATGGGAGCTGGGGGTATGCTATCTGGGCGGCGATTAAGATGACCATCGTTATGCCGAACAGCCCGATGGCAAGGCAGTGCCTCCGGGTCGCATTCTTAGAGACAGAGGCGACATAGAGGATGTGGAGCGAAATCAGGAGGAAAAGCAGGATCTGAACGGCGAACGAGACGTGGCGTGCCGGTCCCGTCTGATAGGCCCCGTCGTCATCGATCCAGAAGAGGACCGGCAGGAAGATGTTCACGATGACGGCGGCAAGCTCCAGCGCGAAGAATATGTTCCCGGAAACATGCACCAGCGTTCCGAAATGATTGTTGGTATTCAGGTAGGAGACGACGTAGCGCGTCCAGAACAGGATGGCAACGGCCATGATGAGAAAGTAAATCGACGTATCAATAAACAGGAGACCCTTGAGACTGTAACGGTCAAAGAAGCCCCACAGGGTGTCAGTCAGGTAAAAGCCGAATACCCCAAACAGAAAAGCCCGGTACAGGCGCTGTGTCTGCGTCAGCTGCGTCTGTTGTGCCGGCGCAGGATTGCTTTCGCCCGGCAGCGCGCTTCCGTCCGGTTGCCGCTCTGTCGCGGCCGGAGAGCGGACGGCCCGGTAAAAGAAGAAATCCCTGTTCATTATGAACAGTATTATCAGAGCCAGGATTCCGACGGCCGAATACATCACTTCACCTCCGTAAGGAAGTCTCCTGCCGCCTTGACGACGTCAGCCGGGCGGTCGGCCTGGGGGGTATGCCCGCAGCCGGTGATGACGGCGATCTTCTTGGACGGGGCGCTGATGGCCGCGTAGTACTGGTCGACTAAGTTCCGGGGCGTCACCCAGTCATGCTCGCCCGAGATGAAGAGGACGGGCACCTGGTATCTTGTGCCGAAGTCATAGATGCTCGAGGCAAGCAGCTGGTCGAGCAGCGTTCCGTTGAGGGCATACAGCTTTTCCGGGCTGGAGGCCAGGCCGAACATCCAGCGGGCATCGGTCAGGTTGAAGTAGGGGGACAGGGCACCGCGCAGCATCGACTTCTCTGTCACCGGGGGCTTGTGGTAGCGTTCGGTGAAGTTCCTGAGCGCAATCAGATTGAAGAAGCCCGGATCCGCCGCGAACTTCTCGCATGCTTCCCTCATTTCCGCCGTGTCGTCGCCCTTTGTCTCCGCCTTGTAGAGCGCGTCCTCGCAGGAAAGGATGTCCCCCTCGCGGAGGAGCGTGCACTGGCCGATGGAGATGTAGGCCGCCACCTTCTCCGGGTTTGACATGACGTAGGCCGTGCCGAGGAAGGTCCCGTAGGAGTGCCCTTCTATAATCACCTTGTCTTTGTGGAATCTCTCCCGGGCATAGTCGACGAGCGCGTCCAGGTCTGCCAGTGCCCGGTCGAATGTCACGCTTTTGTTCCCTGGGTCGGCCTTCCTGTTCCTGATGTAGGTCCTGCCGCAGCCCCTCTGGTCCCAGGTGATGAATGTCGCCTTGTCCAGGAGCGGGTCCATGAACGTGTAGCCGATGCAGGCGTCGGGGCTGCCCGGTCCCCCGTGCAGGTGGATGACGACGGGGTTGGACCGGTCCCTGCCCCGTATCCTGATGAACTGCTCCTGCCCGCCGATATTGATATAGGCCTCCTCGGAGATACCCCGCTCCTGATTGACCAGTCCCTTTATGAAGGTGAAATTCCGTATCAGGAAAAAGGCCGCCAGGGCGGCGGCGATCAGGCACAGGATTACTGTGCCCGCGCGTTTGGCCAGGACAAACAGCTTTCTGATGGTCCCGTCGCGCCCGTCCTTCTGTCTGCCCAGGGCTTCCTTCCGGTGGCCAAAGTGGATGCCGATATGCCCTACGCCGAGGACAATCACGGCGGCGAGCAGGAAGCCGTTCCTTCCGTAGATGCCGAGGAAGAAAAAGGCGATGACGGGAAGGCTTGCCCCCGCGACCGGGATGCCGAGCAGGCTGGAATAGAAGTCCCGCATCGTCCGCCCGCTCCTGAAGTAACGCAGCCAGAAGGCCTCGTACATGAGCATGAAGATGAAGGAGACGATAAGGAAGATGATGTCGGGGAAGAATGAGTCCGTGCCCCAGCGGATGTTTGAATCGGAGAAAACGGGCACGAGGGCACAGACAAGGCATTCGCCCGCACGTTCCAGCGCAAGGAGCGTACGGTTCTCGTGCGGGGAGAAGTCATCATAGCCCCGGGGCTTGTTTTTCGCCCAGATGATGTTCGGGATGAACAGCATTGCGAGGTATACGAGCCCGACATACGAAAAGCCGAAATGTATCATAACAAGCGCTTCTCTAAAAACTGATCTTTGCCGTCAGCGTCTGCCCGTCAAAGGCGAGGACGTTCTGTCCCTTGTATTTGACCTTGGCAATCTTCTCGTGGACGAAGGGAACCAGGAAGCCTACCGCCGTGCCGAGCGCCGCGCCTGCAAGGACGTCGGTCATAAAGTGGTTCCCGCTTGCGACCCGGAGGAAGCCGGTCGTCGCCGCCAGAGTGTAGCTTGCCGCTATGACGGGTATCCTGAATTTGGATTCCGGGTAATATTTCCAGAATGTGTAGGAGAGGAAGGTTGCGCCCATGAAGGCATCGGTCGTATGCCCGCTCGGGAAGGAGAGGGTGAAGTCCCCGTCCTCAAGGTGCTTCTCCTCCCATTTGCCCGTATACATATAGGGTCGGGGGCGCCGGACCGTGGATTTTATGATGTTCCGGATGCCGTAGCCGGTCAGGTAGCTCTCCGCCAGCATTACGCCGAGCGTTGTGAGCTCCATCGGCGGGAGGTTTCCCAGCACCGTCTCCATCGCATATATGCCGATGGGAAGGGCCAGCACGTTCGCCGTCGCGGTGATCGTTCCCATGTCATCGACTGCCGTCCGGTATTCGTTGTACCAGAGCCTGTCGAATTCATTTATATCCCTTTTCTTGTAGTGCTCGCCGTCCCATCCGTCAACCCGGTGCTCCAGTATGAGCCCGCTGATGGTGAGGCTTGCCGCTACTGCCCCGATAGGGAGGTCATAATAGTAGTCGATGGCGAAGGGCGAGCTCTCCGCCGTGGCGGCGCACAGCTCCCTTCCGGGGATATGAGGGGCATCCTGCGCGCACAGAGCCCGGGGCATGAGGAATGCCAGGACGAGGAGGAGCAGGCCGGGAATTCTTGGTCTCCGGGACGGAAAAGCCATACGCTAGCCTCCTATGGGCATGACCTTCGCGAGCTCGTACATGACGACTGCGGAGGCCTGCGCCACGTTCAGGCTGTCTACCTTGGGGGCTGCCCGGCCCCGGCCCATGCCGGCGTAGGGGATAAGGAGGAGGTGGTCGCAGTTGCGCTTGACCTCGTCGCTTATCCCGCTCTCCTCGTTGCCGAGGACGACGATGCTCCCCTTGTCGCGGCAGTAGCCGCTTATGGCGGCCACGGACTCCCGCGCGTCGAGCGAGGTGCCTATCCTGACCATCTTACCTTCCATGCTGGACAGAAGCTTGCTTATGGAGCGTATCGTATAGATGTTGACGAATTCCATGCCGCCCTCGGCGACCCGGTAGCTGCTCGTCGTGACCGAGGACTGGGCCTCGTCCAGCGGGATGACGATGTTCTTTATCCCGAAGAAAGCCGCGCTCCTGACGATTGCGCCCAGGTTGTTCGCGTTGCCCACCCGGTCCAGGAGGACCGCGCTTTCCCGGTTCTGTATCCAGCGGGCGGTGTCGTCCGTGTTCAGGGCGGGGATGTCCGGCATCTCTATCATCGCGACCACGCCCTGATGGTGGACGGAGCCGCAGAGCCGTTCCAGCTCCTGTATGTCGCGCACCTGGTTATAGGGCCTCTTGGCGGCCGCAAGCTTCTTGCACAGGCCGCCGAAAAGGGGGGCGCGCTCCTTGGAGAAATAGAATCGCTGTATCTTCTCCCAGCCGTTCTTCTCGAGCGTCTTGACCGCCGCAAATCCGCAGACGGCAAGCTCGTTCCGTTCCGTATTCTTCATATCGTTCCTGTTTCCCTTTGTCTTCCGATCTGCCCGTCACGGGGCGTAGCGCACGCATGCCCAGAGGCTGTCCTGGAAGGCCAGGAAGTCCCCGATGAGACGGGCTGCCTCCGGGCTGATTTCGGAAATCCGCCGTGCCGGTGCCCCGCCGTCACCGCGCACGAGCGGGTCCACGTAGCGGCGTTTTACGTCGAAGGAGACGCAGTAGTGGTCTTGCAGCTTTATGTCCGAGCGCACGAGCTCCGTCATCCCCCGGAAGGTCCGGAAGAGCCGGGAGAACCTGTCGCCGGGGTTTGTGTCCGCGCAGTCCTCGAACCTCGCGACGAGGGACTGCTCGTCCATGCCGTACAGGTCGCCTTCCCCGATGTATCCGCAGGAGATTGCCTCTCCGATGATGTCGCCTGCCAGCTGCATCGCAATCTTGTCCTCGCCTTTCTGCAGGATGAGGCTTACGTCCAGGAAGCGGCGGACATAGTCCAGGGCTGCCTCCTCGCCGGCAAAACCCAGCTCGTCCTGCCTCTTCTCGTTCTTGAGGAGGGTGACCGCCGAGTAGCTTTTCTCGATTTCGTCCAGCGTCCACTCCCCGCACAAGGCTGCCCCGCTCGGGTACATGTACTCCAGCCTGTCGGCGGAGAGCCCGGGGATGTCGTTGTCCGCGACCGGGTAGCGGTGGTAGTCGTCTATCTCGTACTTGTAGATGCCGTCCCGGAAGAGCATCTCGCTCAGATCCAGGTCGCCGTTTATCATGTCGTGGGTCAGCGCCTCGGTGCTCTCCTGCTTCAGCCTGTCCCCGTTGCGGAAGTCCACCGCATGGCTGAACGCCGGGGTTGCTATGTCGTGGAAGAGGGAGGCGAGCGTCTGTCGCTTGTCGTGCGTGAAGTTCCAGGTGATGAGGGCGGTCCCGACGGAATGGTCCAGCCTGGAGTAAAAGAACTTGTTGTGGAAGAGGGGCGTCCAGTCCGTCCCGCACAGAAGGCCGATGCCGCCGAGCCGCTGCAGGGACGGCAGTGTCAGGTACTCGTCCAAGAAATCCGGCCTGTCAGGGCAGAGGAAGGAATGGTACTTGGAAATGCTGAAATCTCCCATTTTGGGCATATTATAGTAAAAACGTGGATTTTAGGCAACCAACGGTCTTCCGGCAAAAGGGCTTCCTTGTACTTTTCCCTCCTTGCGGGTATAATGCAGGCATGCAGAGCATTTTCCTTGACACGAGAAAGAACGATCAGGCGGTCCGAGAGAGCTACGGGCTGACGGAGGACATCATGATGGAGGACGCGGCCTCGGCGGTGAGCCGTGCCGTCCTCCGCCGCCTGTCGGAGGACAAGAGCCCCTGCCTGGCCCGGCC
>CACYDQ010000106.1 GCA_902773215.1 uncultured Spirochaetaceae bacterium
GGGATTCGAGATGTGGGCGACGATTACGACCAACTACCTGCAGCTCAAGACGATATGCATCCAGCGGCAGCACCACCGGAACCGGGAAGACTGGGACGCGTTCATCCGTGCCTGCTACTCCATGCCCCAGTTCCGCGAGCTGACGGGACTTTCCGACAGCAAGTGGGATTTGTAGCGGAGAGGCTTCCTGCCGAGGGCGGCCCTTAAAGCCAGCCCTAATGCCAGGCCCGGCAAGACGGGGGCGTACCCCCGCCGCCTTCCGTCAGGCCTTGGGCTGGAAGTGGCTGAACGTCATGCTGAAGCTGGCCCGCCCCTGGGTGACCGAGCGCAGGTCGGTGGAAAAGCCGAACATCTTGGCCATCGGTGCCTGGGCGTGGACTATGTTGCCGCCGGACTTGTCGTCCATGCTTGAGATGATTCCGCCGCGCTGGGTTATCTGGCTCATCGCCTCGCCGACGAACTCGGAGGGGCTTTCAATATCTACCGCCATGACCGGCTCAAGGAGCGCGGGCGACGCGGCGGAACAAGCCTTGTCAAAGGCCTCGGCCGCGGCGGCCTCGAATGCGAAGGTGGTAGAAGTGAGCTCGTTGTAGCCGACGGAAGTGACCGTGACGGCGGTGTCCGTGCAGGGGTATCCCATCTTGATGCCGGACATAAAGCTGCTCTCGATGCTCTGCTTGATTGCGTCGAATATCTCGTCGGGGATGTCGCCCTGCTTGGCGGTGCAGGTGTAGGAGTTGCCCGCCCCGGTCTCGCGCGGCTCCACATGGATGCTGAGCGAGGCCGTGTTCTCCTTGCCGGCGACCATGCGGCTGTAGGACTCGTCGTAATCCGCGCTCGCGGTGACGGCCTCGCGGTAGGTGACCTGCGGGGACCCGACGTGGCATGACACCTTGAAGTCGTCACGTATCCTCGTGACCAGCACGTCCAGATGCAGCTCGCCCATTCCGCTGATGATAAGCTGGCCCGTCTCGTCATCCTCGCGGTGGGTGAAGGTCGGGTCCTCCCTGCTCAATATTTCCAGCGTGTCCAAAAGCTTCTGCCTGTCGCTCATCGTCTCAGGTTCTATCGCGATTGATATGACCGGCTCGGGGAACTGCACGCTCTCAAGCAAAACGGGCATACCCTCGCTGCCCAGGGAGTCGCCGGTCTGCGCGAGCTTCATGCCCACGAAGACCGCGATGTCACCGGCGGAGACGGAATCCACCTGCTCCATGTTCTTGGCGTTGACGCGCAGGATGCGGTTGACGCGCTCCCGCTTCTTCTTGCCCACGTTGTAGACCTGCATGCCGCTCGTAATCTTGCCCGCGTACATGCGCACGAAGCAGAGGAGGCCGGCGTTCTGGTCATACTGAATCTTGAACACCAGGCCGATGGGAGCCTTGGCGTCGGGGTCGCATTTGACGGGAACCTTCTCCTCCTCGCCCCGCTTCTTGACGTGAACGCCCTCTGCCGGAGGAACCTCCACCGGGGAAGGCAGGTATGAGATTATCGCGTCCATCAGGGGCTGAATGCCCTGGTTGTGGCGGCTGGACCCGCAGAGGAAGGGAACCAGGCTGCGGTTTATCGTGGACTTGCGGATGGAGGCGACCAGCTGCTCGGTCGTGATTTCCTTGCCGTCCAGGTAGAGCTCGGCAAGCTCGTCATCGTTGGAGGCGACCGTGTCCACCAGCTTGGCCCGCCATTCCTCGGCCTGGGCCTTGTACGCGTCGCTTATCTCGCCTGCGGTGAACTTCTCGCCCTCGCTCTCCGCATCCCAGTGGATTTCCTTCATGGCAAGGAGGTCTATGACGCCGTCAAAGTCCGCGCCCGCCCCGCAGGGAATCTCCAGGGCGACGGTCTCGGCCCCGAACTTCTCGTGCACGTCGTTCATCGCGCCGAAGAAGTCCGCGCCGACGCGGTCCATCTTGTTGACAAAGCAGATGCGGGGGACCTTGAATTCGTCCGCCTGCCGCCAGACGGTCTCGGTCTGGGGCTGCACCCAGCCGACCGCGCAGATGACGGCGATGGCCCCGTCCAGCACGCGGAGGGAGCGCTCGACCTCGGCCGTGAAGTCCACGTGGCCGGGTGTGTCTATGATGTTTATCTGGCAGCCTTTCCACGTGGTCGTGATGGCGGCGGAGGCTATCGTGATGCCCCGCTCCTGCTCCTGCTGCATGAAGTCCATCGTGGCCGCGCCATCGTCTATCTCGCCTATCTTGTGTATCTTCCCGGAGTAAAAAAGAATCCGTTCTGTCGTCGTCGTCTTTCCGGCATCGATGTGGGCCATGATGCCGATGTTCCTCATCTTGTCTAGCATAGACAATTAGTATAGTGCAAAACGCCCGTTTAGCAAAGAGGGGGGTACCGGACGGTACGGCCTGTCCGAAATCAGCGGACCTAAGCTCACCTTAATAAACCTGGCACGAAAAAATTTGCCAATCCTGTCCGCATGCTGTAGAATAGGAAGATACAATACAGCAATTGCTTTAGAGGGGTTTGCCATGAGCACAGTTTCCCAGGACTACGATGTCAGGAACCTAAAGGACGATTTCGTAAAACAGTACAGCGGCAGCGCAGACGGCGTGCGGGTCTTCTCGTCCCCCGCCAGGATCAACATAATCGGCGAGCACATAGACTACAACGGCGGCAAGGTCTTCCCCGCCGCGATTGACCGCTACCTCTACGTCGCCATCCGCCGGCGGGAAGACTCCAAGATTAGCTACAACGACATCAAGTTCCCCGGCACGTTCAGCTTCGACATAAACGATGATTTTGCCTTCCGCAAGGAGAACGGCTATGCAAACTACCTGAACGGCATCCTGTCCATCCTCAAGCGGCGGGGTTACAAGATTCCGTCGGGATTCGACATCCTGATGGTCAGCAACGTACCCCCGGCGGGAGGCATCTCGTCTTCGTCCGCACTGGAATGCGGCTTCGCCTACGCCGTGTCGGAGCTGTTCGGCCTGGGGGTCAGCCGCAAGGACATCGCCCTGATCGGCCAGCAGAGCGAGCACGAGTTCATGGGGGTTAACTGCGGAATCATGGACCAGTACATCATCGCGACCGGAAAGAAAGACACGGCGGAAGTCCTGGACTGCGCAAAAGTCGAGCACGAGTACGTGCCGCTGGAACTGGGTGACTACCGCTTCGTCGTCATGAACACCCGCAAGAAGAGGCAGCTGGCGGACAGCAAGTACAACGAGCGGCGCAGCCAATGCGAGGCCGCACTCAAAATCCTGCAGGACAAGGGGGTGGAGGCGCAAGACCTCTGCTCGCTCAGCCCGGTCAAATGGGAAGCGGTGAAACACTTCATCTCCGACGGCGTCCTTCAGAAACGGGCAAACCACTGCGTCTACGAGAACCAGCGGGTCCTCGATGCGGTCGCCGCTCTCAAGGCCGGGGATTTGATACGGTTGGGCAGGCTGCTGGACGAGTCCCACGCCTCGCTCAAATCGGACTACGAGGTGACGGGCATAGAGCTGGACACCCTCGCCGAGACAGCGCAGAAGCAGGAAGGATGCTTGGGCGCACGGATGACCGGTGCGGGATTCGGCGGATGTGCCATCGCGCTTGTCCACAAGGACAAGGTCGAAGCCTTCACCGAGGCCGTCCAGAAGGCCTACACGGCGGCCATCGGCTACGAGGCGGGCTTCTTCTCCTGCTCAAGCGGCGACGGTGTGAGCGAAATCAAATAGGGAAGCGGAATGACCGAAGTAGAACTCAAAGCGCGGGTTGACGACCGGGCCGCCCTCGCCGCACGGCTGGACAGCTTTGCCAGGCGCGGACAGCACGTCATCCGCAACGACGAATACTGGGGTAAGACCGCCGACGACCGGAACAAAATCCGCATCCGGCGGGAAGCTTTTCTTGCCCCGGACGGGAGCACCGCCAAGACGGACATCCTCGTCACCTACAAGCGCAAGTCCCGCATAACGGGGGCCGACGGCGTGGAGGCGGAGGCGAACGACGAGAAGGAGTGCGTTATCTCGGACGCGGAGGCGCTGGAAGCTTTCCTTTCCGACACGGGCTATGCCGTACAGCTGAAGAAGCACAAGGACGTGGAGGATTGGCTCGTGGAAATCCCGGATGGCACGGACGGGGCGGGTACGCTGGAAGCTACGCTGGAGCTGTGTGCAGTGGACAAGCTCGGCGATTTTCTGGAAATAGAAATACTCTCCCCGACGGGCGATACGGCAGTCCTTGCCACCCTGCACGGCGAGCTTGAGAAGCTGCTTGACCGGGCGGAGATTCCCCACGACAAGATAGAGAACCGCTACTACAGCGAGATGCTGCGGGACATCGCCCTGCGGACGTGACAGCCCCGCTGTCTGTCCCCTACTTCTTTATGTAAAAGCCCTTCCCCATGTCGTCTATATCGAACAGACGCAGCCTGTCGGTAAAGCAGTACTCAGGAGTGCAGGGAAGCTCCGCATCCCCGCACTGGTCCCCCTCGAGGGCGACATAGACGTAGAAGGGCTGCTCCTCGCTGACAAGGCATTTCTCCACCGGCATGGCATACATGGCGGCAGGCAGAAGCCAGTTCCTGTTCCGGAAGGCGCAGGAGACGGCAACAAAGGCAAGCAGGAGGCCCTGGGCCTTCCCGACCGGCCCCGCCTTACCAGGCACGCGCACGCCGTCGGGCCGCAACCTGACCACGCACAGCAGTATGACAGCCAGAACAGAGAACACCCTGCGCCATCGCTTGAACTCCTCCTGCCAGTGCGGGGCGTTCAGATCGTGACGGGCAAGGACAGAACCCAGACTAATCAAATTCTCACGGACACGAGGAATCCAAAGCAATACTCCCGCCAGCAGGAACACAACGGCAAGAGCGACGGGAATCCAGCCCCAGCCCGCGAGACGGACGGCAAGCTTCCGCCCCCACTCCCGGCAGTTCCGCAGCAGCGCGGCCAGCCACAAGCATATTCCCGGGCTAAAGAAGAGGGCGACCGCAAGGATTCCATAAATCCAGACCGTATCGTAGCGGAGTTCCGGCACGGTGATGAAGCAGAACAGCAGGTTCCCGATGACATAGGCATAATACGCCAGCTTGACCGGAACGGAAGCCCCGGAGCTGCCCCTGTCTCCCCGCCCCCGTACCAGGCTGACTGCCGCGACGGCAAGGCCAGCCAGCAGGACAAAGGGCAAAAGGATGTTGTTGCTCTCGGGAAGCACATACTTGAGCCAGGGAACGAACCAGGTACCGAAGCCCTGCCCGGGCACATACTCATAGCCGAGGGCAATCGTCCGCGAGTAATTCTGAATCGCGTTTATGTTCGTATCTACAAGATATTTTGAGAGCGTCCAAGGCAGGTCAAGCTTGAAGACAGTCATGGGGAACATCAGGTAACCAGTCTGGATGACATTCCTGACAACGAAGAGGGCGAGGATGCAGAGGGGCAGGACCGTCAGCCTGACAAGCGCAAGGACGGACAGCTCCCTGTGCCTCTGTTTCCAGAAGACTGCGGCCGTAAACACGAGGAACACCGCCACCGCCCCCATGGGCTTAATCGCGAAGCTCGCCGCGCTGTAGAGAAAAACCGTCTCCCAAGGCGTGCGGGAGGGGGCAGGCGCCCACCCGGTAGCAGTCCCGTCCGGTTTCCCGCCTTGTGCCAGGGTGTAGGGCAGCATTTCCGAGATGACGACGGCAATCAGCACGAGGGCGGGATTGTCGTAGTTCAGGTAGGGTTCCAGCACTTCCGTAAAGAAGAGCCAGAGGGCCATCACCGCCTGGCAGACGGCGAAGCGGACGTTGGAGGAGGTAGGATTCCTGACTGCGGCATGGATACCGGAAAGGCAGTAGCTCAAAAAAGAAAAATACATCAGGAAGACCGTGATGCTGCACGAGCGTTTGTCCCAGATGCCCACGTCCAGCCCCGCCGCCACTTGCAGGTAGAGGGAGTTCATGCCCAGGCGGAAGTGCAGGTTGGCAAGCCCCGGCACGACCTTGTATGCGTTCAGCCATGAGACAATGCTCGCATGGTAGAGAAAGTCATCGTAGGCATCGATTTTGCTCTTGTTCGATATGACATAGGCTATAAGATAGAAGAAAAACAGGCAAAGGACAGAGAAGCCCGGGGCGGTGGCAATCCGTCCCCTGATTTCCCTGCGGCAAAGAAAAACGCCGTATGCCCCCGTAAAGAGGACGGGCAGCAGGGTCCACAGTGTCAGGGGCAGGAAGAGCTGCACCAAGGAGAAATACACGCCTATAAGGGCAAAGCCCGTAAAGAAATTCAAGAAGAAGTTGTCTTCCCTGACCTTGAGGAAAGTCAGGCGGGAGGCAAGGAGGCCGACACCACAAAAGCAAGCAAAGAAAAGACTTGCCGAAAAGAACAGGAACAGCATGATAGGGGAAACTATAGCATATTCTTGCGGCAACCGACAAGGGCGGACGGCGTGAGAATGTAGTCCATCGGGATGTCATGCTCTTCCAGGGGGACAGCCCGGCTTATCTGGCTGTCGTAGCAGAACCCGACCAAAGAAAGGGTGCAGTCGTGCTCCAGAGCCTTGAGCTTGAGGTCGGACAGGTAGCGGTCGTAGTAGCCCGCGCCGTGCCCCAGCCGCCCGCCCCTCAGGCTGAACGCCAGCCCCGGCACGATGACGAGGATGTTCTTAGCCCTGACCGGAGGCAGGCTCAGCTTGCTGGCAGGATAGGGAATGGGCTCAAGGATGCCGTAGCGGTTTTTGCTGAACTGGGACAAAAAGGAGTCCATGTCCCCCGCCCCGTGGACAAAGTAGAAGTCCATCTCATTCCCTTCCTTGGCGCAGACGGGAAAAGCAAGCATTTTGAAGGCAGTCAAGGCCGCGGAGGAGATGCGGAAGGGGTCGGCCTCCGCCCCCGTAGCCATATACGAAAGGACAATGCCCGCAGACAGGAACAGCTCCGACTTGATGAGGCTGACGCATGCCTTGTGCGAGGCGAACTCCCGCTCCTCCGCCCCCATCAGGGACAGGATTTCCTTCATCTCCGCCCGGAGATTCTTCTTTGCCGTATTCCCCACGAAATCACTTCCCATAAACACACTCCCCGCTACGCCCCGAGCCCCTATCACAATACGAAAAACTTTGCTTGTAAATAATTCAGAAACAGAGTATAATATCAATGTATGGCCATATACAAGCCGAAGATACTCATCTTATATAACAGCTGCGACACACCCCTCATGGACAGGTTCGATGTCTTCTTTGACGTAATAAAGATGACGGACTCCAAGGAAGCCGTCAAGGCAGCTTTCCAGAATACCGGAGCCCTGTCAGCCGTCCTTATCGATGAGCCGCTCAATTCCAACACGCTCGAGGTTCTCAGGAAGTTCAACGACTTTGACATCTTCCGGAAAACCCCCGCCATTCTCATGACGGAAAATACAGAGGCGACTTTCTTAAGCAAGGTCTTCGATGCGGGTGTATTTGATGTAATTACCAAGCCCAGCTCATTTGATCTCATAAAGCAGAAGCTCGGCAAGTTCATAGAGCTGTACAACAACCGCAACCAGCTGGAAAGCTTCTTCAACCAGCAGATGATGACCATCTCCGTGCAGGAGCAGGAGCTCAAGGAGAACCAGTGGAACATCATCTCCACGCTCGGACAAGCCCTTGAAAGCCGGGATGTAGAATCCGGCAACCACTGTGAGCGGATGAAGCAGGCAACGGAAGCCATCTGCAAGTACATCGCCATCAAGTACCCCAAGTACATGCTGACCGAACTTAAAATCCGGCAGATTGCCCAGGTAACGCCGCTGCACGACATCGGCAAGATTGCCATTCCCGACCGGATTCTGCACAAGCCGGAAAGCGCGGGCCGGCTGACTGACGAAGAGTTCGGCATTATGAAGACCC
>CACYDQ010000107.1 GCA_902773215.1 uncultured Spirochaetaceae bacterium
GGCTATGATGTGACGGACCTTCTGAAAAAACTGGACGACACGACCAAAAAGCCGGACAATGCCGTCATTTACGAGCCCGGCGATGCCGGATTGGAATCCCTTCTGATAGCCAAGGAATTCAGCGACAATGCGTACGGCGGAATGCCGATTCAGATTGGTTACTGCAACGGCAACAACACCAAGCTGAACTGCCTTGAATGGCATCGCGGTTCTGAGCTCAACATACCTGCCAATGACATCGTTCTTCTTCTTGCGCCGCTCCAGAGCGTCAAAAATGGAAAGCTGAGCACAGATGCCGTGGAGGCGTTCTACGTCCCGAAGGGAACCGTCGTTCAGGTGTACGAGACGACCCTTCACTACGCGCCCTGTACTGCCGTCAAGAACGGCGAGGTCTCCAAGGAAGGTTTCCGCGTTGTCATCGTTCTGCCAAAGGACACGAACACGGAAAAGCCCGCTGTTACCGAAAAGAATCTGGAAGACAAGCTGCTCTGGGCACGCAACAAGTGGCTCATTGCTCATCCAGAGTCAAGCGAGGCCAAGGCCGGTGCTTTTGTCGGCCTCACCGGTACAAACATCGACATCGCGAAAAGCAAGTAAATCTGTGTTTGAATGAACCGCTGGCGCTTGCCCGCGACCCGCAGCACATGCAGTCATGCGGGCAGGCACAGCGGCATCCCTTGCAGGAACAAGGATGGTAGCAGAGTCAGTGAGGTTGGCATATCTGTAGCTACTTGATGAACATGAATTTCGAGAACGTTTTCAAGGAAAACTATGTATACCTCTATAATTTTGCATTGAAATTAACATGCCATCCGCAGAACGCGGAAGATTTGGCACAGCAGACATTTCTGGTTGCATTCGAAAAAAAAGAGCAGCTGAGGGATGAAAACGCACTGAGGAAATGGCTTGTTTCGATTTGCTACAGGCAGTTCCTCATGCTTCTACGCAAAAGCAATACGCTGGAAGAAAGTGATGAAGAACTAGACGAATATGAGCAGGAAGCACAGCTTCTGTCAGGTTCACTGCCACTTCCGGAAGAAGAAGTGATAGTGGCAGATGAAATAAAAAGCCTTCAGAACGGTTGCTTTATGGCTATGGTCAGAAAACTTTCCCTAAAGCAGCGGATTGCATTTTCACTTGTGGATATGTTCGGAATGCAGCCTGATTATGTATCCGAGCTGCTCGAAATTTCCCCGAATGCCCTAAAAGGACTTCTGTTCCGGGCACGGATGAACCTTGATTCGTTTTTTGCCGGCCACTGCAACCTTTTGGATTCTCAAAATCCATGCAGCTGCCAGGCTTGGATAGAGTTCAGGGAATCTCACGAAAAAAACAAGATGGAAATGAGAACAACCGTGAAGCATCTCGATTATAAGGAAAAAGGATACCATTTCGACAGCAAAATCCGTTCAAAAGTACAGTATTTGTATTCCCACATGCCGGAGCAGAGACCGTCGGAGGCATGGTTTTCGAGGGTCATAGAAATTTTCCGCTAAAACCATAGTGGAGCCATAACTTCATGAAATTGCCTGCATCGTATTATATGTAAGCATACTTGATGCTACAAGGAGCAATAAACATGAAGGACTATGACAACTTTTTTTTGCCGGTTGATGATCTGGAGAGCGCAAAAGAGTTCTACGGACAGAAATTAGGGCTCGGACTCAAATTTGATTTTCCCGATGCGGGAATGTCAGCATTCAACGTTGGTGCGGAAGAACCTGCAATCATACTGAAGGACAAAAGCAAATTCCCTGACGCAAAACCGACAATCTGGTTTGTTGTCGAGGTCGTACAGCAAGCCTATCATTCGCTTGCGGACAAGGGCATACGTTTTTTAAGCGAGCCCTTCCGCATCCGCACAGGCAATGCAGTGGAATTTGAGGACCCTTTCGGCAATCGTCTTGGCATAACCGATTACCGAAAGGAAGAGATTGCTGCAAAAGCCATTGCACCGGAGTGAATCATCGCCTCCAGTGCGGGTAGGTATTCCCGTGGAATCGCGTTCAAGGCTTCGGCGAGCTTCACCGCGATTTCGGCATTGGGGATGACGGCACGGCTGTCTACGTAGGTGTCGATGGTACGCTTGCTTATGCCGGTCTTGGCGGCAAGCTCCTTTATGATCATCCCCTTGTACTCAATCTGCTCCTTCAAGTTGTCCCTGAACATACGGGTCTATGATACCGTGATTTGGGTGTTGTATTGTTGACGATTACCGTTTTATCGGTTATAACAAGTTGATACCGAAATATCGGGAATACATATCAAACAAAGGGCCAGGGCGACAGCATTTACTTTAGGTCAGGGAAAAGAACGGAGAGCAAATTCTCTGAGTTCAATGCACACATGAACATGAGCTGTTCATTGACATCCTCTTTTTCTCCTGTTTTGCTATGAACTGCTTGAGCAGTGAGAGGGAGACCTTCCTGAGCACGTTGAGGTTCAGGGGGGAATTGTCCTTCTTCGCTTTTGACGCATCCTCCCTGAAAATTACGTCCAGCCGCCAGTGGAGCTGGTTCTCGACCGACCAGTGCTTCACGTCGGCTTCCAGTGCCGGCTGGTTCCCTTTCAGGGCAACTGCGTAGTCGGCCCCCCTGTCCGTTATCGCCGCCGTGATTTCCTTCTAGCAGCTCATCGCATCCGCAGTCACGATGTCGCCCTTGATGTCGATGAGCTTGAGGAGCTCCAGTACGGCCTTTATCTCGTTCGACTTTTCCTCGGTGACGACCTCTCCCAGTGTAATCTGGCTATCAGCCACGAACGCCGTGACGACATGGTAGGCAGCATGCTCCCCGTTTCCGCTTCCCCGCTCGGTCTTCCCGTCGATTGCCACCACGGCCCGGGCTTCCCTCTCATATCCCAGCCAGCCCCAGAGGCACTCCGAAAGCTCCTTCGGATCAAGCTTTTCAAATATACGGCGGAACGTGTCGCAGTCGGGTACTCCGTTCGCAAATTTGAGCCCCACCTTTTCCCTGACCTAAAGTAAATGCTGTCGCCCTGGCGAAGGGCGGGAATTCCGGTTTGGAAACACGATTGTCCCCACCGCCCCTCAATTTAAATTGCAGAACGGGCTGAATTCTGTATTTCGGAGTGGCGAAGGAACGCAGGCCCTGCTATCATCTATACGTTAGCAATGACTAACAAAACGGCTGTTGCTGACCCAAAAAAGTTTTATCTGGAGGTTTGTATGAATAGCAAGCAAAACACCCGCGACATGCTTATCAACGGGAATGTGTTCAGGACGATGCTCTCATTGAGCGTCCCGGCCATCCTCGGAATGGTTGTCATCGGGCTGTATAATTTCATGGATGCCGTCTTTGTCGGCCAGATGATAGGCCCCGTCGCCATGACGGCAGTCAAAGTCTCGTATCCCTTCACGCTCGTGAACAGCGGCATTGCGACACTGATCGGGGTGGGCTCA
>CACYDQ010000108.1 GCA_902773215.1 uncultured Spirochaetaceae bacterium
CAGCGGGCCGAAGGTCGCGCCGAAACCCGCCCATGCGTAGCTGACCAGGCCGAAGATGGAGCTGTTCTCGTTGAGCGAGAGGACGAAGGCGACGAGCGCGATTGCGAGGACGGTCACGCGGCTCAGGGAGACCGTCGTCTTTGCACCGAATTTCTTTTTGAGCAGGGTCTGGCAGAAGTCCTCGGTGAATGCACTGGCGGCGACGAGCAGCTGGGAGTCAGCAGTGGACATGGCCGCCGCGAGGATAGCGCACAGGAAGATGCCGCCGATGAATGCCGGGTAGGTCTGGATTATCGTCGCAATGACGACGCTCTCGTTCCGGGCCGCAGGAAGCAGGTCGTTCAGGTAGACGGAGGCGAAGGAGCCGATGCCCATTGCACCGATGAAGGCTATGGTGACCCAGGCCATTGCAATGCGGCGGGAAAGGGCTATGTCCTTCTCGCTCTTGATTCCCATGAAGCGGACCAGAATGTGGGGCATGCCGAAGTAGCCGAGGCCCCAGGCGAGTGAGGAGATGATGGAGATGACCGAGAAGTTCTGGTTGCCCGTAAACTTCTCCTTCATCAGCTCGCCGAACTCGCCGCTCATCGCCTTCCGGCCGAACTCGCTGACCTTTTCCATCGCGACGGCAGGGCCTCCGACGGAGACCATCATGATGCAGACCGTGAGGATGAGGGCAATGAACATCAGCGTTCCCTGGATGAAGTCCGTCGTACAGACGGCCGCAAAGCCTCCGAGCAGGGTGTACAGCAGGATGACGACCATGCCGATGACCAGCCCGCAGATGTAGGGCAGGCCGAAGACCGTGTTGAGCAGCTTGGCACATGCGACGAAGCCCGACGCAGTATAGATGACGAAGAAGAGCACGATGAATATCGTGGAGACCAGCGAGATGACGCGCTTCTTGTCATGGAAGCGGTTGGTCAGGAACTCCGGTATCGTAATCGAGTTGCCGCACATCATGGAGTAGCGGCGCAGGGGCCGTGCGACGATGAGCCAGTTGAGGTAGGTTCCGATTTCCAGGCCAAGCGCGGTCCAGAAGGCTTCCTTGAGGCCTCCCAGGTATGCCACGCCGGGCAGGCCCATCAAGAGCCAGCCGGACATGTCGCTCGCCTCGGCAGAAAGCGCGGTCGTCCAGGGCCCCATGTTCCTGCCGCCCAGGAAGAAATCTTCGGAGCTGTTGTTTGTATTCATCCAGCGGATGCCGACGTAAATCATGAGCCCCAGATAGAGGGCGAAGGCGATAACATGCTGTATCATCGCAGAAGACATAGTATTCTCCTTTCTTACATAGAAACAGTTTAACTATTCTTCCATATTTATGGCTTTTTTTCAATAGAGGGGCTCGAAGGGGAGGGACAGAGCGACCGCTATGTCCGATTTTCCGCTCGGTTTTTGTGCGATGCAGCAATGCGGCCCCTTGCCCTGTCCGGCAAGATGGCTTATACTGTCCGTATGGGCGAGAGACGGAAGCTGCCGATCGGCATACAGACATTCGAGGATATCCGCAAGAACAATTATGTCTACGTTGACAAGACTGAATTTGTCGGAAATCTGATGGACAATGGGAAGCCCTATTTTCTGAGCCGTCCGCGCAGGTTCGGCAAGTCTCTCTTCCTGTCCACGCTCAGGAGCTACTTCGAGGGGCGCAAGGACCTGTTCGAGGGGCTTGCCATCTTCAAGAGCGAGACCGAGTGGAAGCAGTATCCGGTCTTCCACCTGGACTTCAACGTGGGCGATTACACGAACGAAGAAAGGTTCAGGGATAGCCTTGGTAAAAAGCTTTCCGACTACGAGAAAATCTACGGCTCTGGTGGTGCCAAAACGCTGGCTGACCGCTTCAGCGACCTGCTGAGGACAGCCCACGAGAAGACAGGCCTACAGGCGGTGGTCCTTGTTGACGAATATGACAAACCGCTCTTGAACATAATGGGCAACGAACCGCTTTTGGACACCTACAGGGCGATACTGAAATCCTTCTACGGTGTCCTGAAAGGGGAGGACGCGCACATCCGCTTCATCTTCATAACCGGGGTCACAAGGTTTGACAAAGTGAGCATTTTCTCCGACCTGAACAACCTGAACGACATCTCGCTGGGGGAAGCGTTTACCGGTATCTGCGGAATCACACAGGAGGAGCTGGACTCCTGCTTCATTCCCGAAATCGAGCGGATGAGCGAAAAAAACAAGATAAGCAAGGAGGAATGTCTTTCCCTGCTCAAGAAGAACTATGACGGCTACCATTTCTCAAAGGACACAAAGACCGATGTCTACAACCCTTTCAGCCTGTTGAAGTCCTTCTCGGAGTTGGACTTCGGCAGCTATTGGTTTTCCACGGGCACACCCACGTTCCTGACCAGGATGATGCTTGATATCCAGTTCGACTACAAGACACTGGAGGAAGGAATAGACGTTGATTCCCGCTCGCTGGAGGAATACAGGCTCAATTCAAGCGAGCCTGTGCCGCTCCTCTACCAGACTGGCTATTTGACAATCAAGGAATACGAGAAGGAATTCGAGAGCTACACGATAGCCCTGCCGAACGAGGAAGTGAAGTACGGCCTGTACAAACGGCTGCTCCCCCTTTATGCAGGCTTTCCCAACGATGACAAGAAGATTGAGATCGTGAGCTTCCTCAAGGAGATTCGAGCGGGCAAGGTGGACGAGTTCATGGAGCGGATAAACAACATCTTCGCTTCGGCCCCGCAGCCGACCAATCAGAAGCAGTACGAGCTGAACTGCCAGGCGTTCGTCTGGCTCATCTTCAAGCTGATGGGCGAGTTTATCCTGTGCGAGGTGCAGAACGGCAAGGGGCGCAGCGACGCGGTGGTCTGGGAGAAGGACATCATCTACGTATTCGAGTTCAAGATGGACGGCAGTGCGAAGGATGCCCTCGAACAGATTGACAGCAAGGACTATCTGATACCCTACAAGAACGACGGACGCAGGATTGTCAAAATCGGCGTGAACTACTCCAGCACGGACCGCCAGCTGACCGAGTGGATGGTGGGGTAGGCTCGCATTTTCGAGGTTCCCTCCATGGCGCACATTATCTCCAGTTTATTGCTACGAGAGGCAGTTTCAAAAGTAACCGACTTATGAATCAAGCTTGCGATAACAGCCCTGCCTGAGCTGCTCGCAGCGGTGCCCGGCAGGGAGGCCCCTGCCGGAAGCTTAGCGCTTTGCCCTGCTACTTTGAAAGGTATACGGTGGCGGTAGCGGTTTTTACATAATTCTCACCTAGACCTTCAAGCAAAAAGTAATAGCCATAGCTGCCGGTTCCGAGATAGTATTGGTGGTTCATACCCCAGCTGTCAAGCCCGTCCCCTAGCGCGGATGTTATCACGGCCTTTATGGCTACAGTACTGCTGTACGGGGCCGTCTTGAGCTTGCTGTAGTCTATCGTCACGGCGCAGGTGTGGGTGTCCGCGCTGGGGACAATGGATGCGACCGCACCGTCCGGGTCGCTGTCCACCGTCCAGCTGATTGTCACCCCTGACACGGCAACGGCATCGTCTGATGCCAGCTTTAGTCTCGGATCGACATTAAATTCAACATCGCCCGGATGTGCCCCCCACACGAAACGCGCGTGCAGGGTGTAGGTCTTGTTGGCGGTAAGTGTCTCTCTGTCAGTGCCTTCTCCCGACCAGATTGAAGTTTC
Source organism: uncultured Spirochaetaceae bacterium (assembly GCA_902773215.1). Lineage (GTDB taxonomy): Bacteria > Spirochaetota > Spirochaetia > Treponematales > Treponemataceae > Treponema_D. Next base: position 3,662 of record CACYDQ010000108.1, read on the forward strand.
GTCATAGGCATCTATACGCAGGTTTCCCTCCCAGTCTCTATTGCCGCTTCCGCCTGAGACGGAGCCGCCTGAGCTTCCGCCGCCGCTGGTGTTGTCCGGCTTGACTGCTGTCCGTTCCGAATCTCCTTTTGTGTACCAGTCTTCCTGCCAGAAGTCGCAGGATATTACCCCCCCCCCAATCAGAGTTGCGCAAAGCATACTCAAGAGCAGTGCTCCGGCCTTCCTTGCAATGTTTTTCTTCATCCTATACCTCATGTTTTATGGATTTCCTGCCTTGCAGGATTCACTAGTATAACACGCTTTAAAAAATAGAACTAGAGTACAACTCACTGAATTTTAGTGAGTTTGAGGAATTCCAAGGGAATTCCGGGCCGGAAAATAGAATTCTGCCCTTGACCATCTGCTTTCTTTTCCGTTATAATGACGGCGCAAAGTAATTTGCGGGCCATTAGCTCAGTCGGTTAGAGCAGAGGACTCATAATCCTTTGGTCCTAAGTTCAAGTCTTAGATGGCCCAATTCGC
>CACYDQ010000109.1 GCA_902773215.1 uncultured Spirochaetaceae bacterium
AAGCGACGTGTCAACGAGCCTGTCCTTGGGGCTGTTCCGTCCGAAAGGTGCCGAAATCTTTGGGAAATTGTGCGCCATGCTGTTCCTTCTGCTGAAAGCATACCTGCTTTGCGCCCTGTTGGCAAGGGGAACCGCGCTGTACACGCCCTGTCTCCCGTGCTATAATACCCCCTGCGTATGGCGGACGGAACGGAAAATAAAGGGGCTCCCTTTGACACTCTTACCCCCGAACAGCGGCATAAGAACATGGCGGCTATCCGCAGCAGCGGCGGCAAGCTGGAAGTCGCCCTGCGCTCGCAGCTTTTCCGCTTCGGCTTCCGCTTCCGCAAGAACGACAAGAGATTGTGCGGCAGCCCGGACATCGTTTTTCCCCATTACAAGGCGGTAGTTTTCGTGAACGGATGCTTCTGGCATGCGCACGGCTGGAAGAGCGAGGCTTCACTGATACAATCCAGCCTGCTCGAGGAGCCTGTCTTGTATTCTGTCTCGTGCTGCAAATTCCGCATGCCGACGACGAACCCCGAATTCTGGCAGAAGAAATTTACCCGCAACCGGGAGCGCGATATCCGCGACGTGGAGAAATTGTTTGAGGACGGCTGGCGGGTGGGAGTTGTGTGGGAATGTTCCATCACGGGGCGCCGCCGCGCCGAAAAGATCCGCACCGTTGCCGAAAAGATTGCCCTCTGGCTGGAAGAAGGATATGCGGAACCGTTCCGGGAATTCTAGTTTTCTTTGCTCTAGCCAGCCGCTGGAAAACCTGCTATCATTATTGCGATGAATCTTACGGAGATTCTGCCATACTATCTGCTATAACCGGAGGAAGATTATGTTCGAACAGTACCAGCTGCCTTTTGCAAGCAATGCGCTTGAGCCCCACTTTGATGCGCTGACGATGGAGACCCACCACGGCAAGCACCATGCGGCCTATACCAAGACATTCAACGAGCTGGCCCAGAATGCTGGCGTCGCGGACATGGAGCTAACGCAGCTCCTGTCCTCGCTGGACAAGATAAGCGACCCCGCGCTCAGGACGGGCCTTCGCAACAACGGGGGTGGCTTTTACAACCACAACCTCTATTTTTCGGTGATGGCCCCGAACGCTGGCGGCGTGGCCACGGGCGAACTTGCAAAGAAGATAGACGCGACCTTCGGCAGCTTCGATGCGTTTAAAGAGAAGATTTCTTCCCTCGCGCTGACGCAGTTCGGTTCCGGCTGGGCATGGCTTTCCGTCGCAAAGGACGGCTCCTTGGTTCTGAGCCAGAGTGCCAACCAGGACAACCCCTACAGCTTGGGTGCGGGAACCACGCCGATTTTCTGCATCGATGTCTGGGAGCATGCCTACTACCTCAAGTTCAAGAACCTCCGTGCGGACTACATAAAGGAATTCTTTACGGTCGTCAGCTGGGACAAGGTGAACGAGCTGTACCTGGCGGCTGTCGCCCGGAACTAGGGTTTCGCGATGAAGAAAGAAGAGAAGACGAACGTGATGCGCGTCCTGGAGCAGAAGAAGCTTCCATATAAGAGCCATTCGTATGAGCCGGACGCGAGCATGAGCGGAGCTGAGATAGCGGCCCTGCTCGGCGAGGACCCGGACAAGGTCTTCAAGACCCTGGTGACCCGGGGCAAGAGCGGGCAATATTACGTGTTCGTCGTGCCGGTGGGGGAGGAGCTGGAGCTGAAGAAGGCGGCTGCGGCTTCCGGCGAGAAGTCCATAGCCCTCATCCCCCAGAAGGAGCTGCTTCCCCTGACCGGCTACGTGCACGGGGGATGCTCCCCCATCGGGATGAAGAAGCCCTTCCCGACCTTCGTCCACGAGACTGCCCGGGAATTCGACACGATGTTCGTCAGCGCGGGCAAGGTCGGCTTTCAGATTGAGCTTGCCCCGTCTGACTTGGAGGCAGCTTCTGCCTGTGTCTTCGCGGACATCGTTTGATAGCCCTTTCGGGCACGCGGCCGTGCCTCCTGCGGCCGGGGTACTTGTCGGCCTTCCCCCTCGGGGAGGACCGACTTTTTTTGTGCCCGGCGGAACTCCCTGTCAAACAAGCTGGAATTCTTTCGTGCACCGACTGGAATTCTTTCGTGCACCGACTGGAATTCTTTTGCGTACCGACTGGAATTCTTTCGTGCACCGACTGGAATTCTTTTGCGTACCGACTGGAATTCTTTTGTGTACCGACTGGAATTCTTTTGCGTACCGACTGGAATTCTTTTGCGTACCGACTTGTTTCTACGACCCCTCACACTTGCTGAAATCTGAGACCGATGGTATGGTGAGGGCCATGAACTACGATGCCGCTGGAGCCTCCTGCAGGGCAGGACGTTGAAAAAAGCGCGTCCCCGTGCTAGAATAGCCGTATGGCGAACATGCGAAAGATGCCCGTCGGCATACAGGACTTTGAGACTATCCGCACGGAAGGCTACGTCTACGTTGACAAGACGGCCCTCATCTACGAGCTTGTACAGACAGGCAAGCCCTACTTCCTCTCCCGCCCGCGCAGGTTCGGAAAGAGCCTGCTCGTGTCGACGCTGGAAGCCTACTTCAAGGGCAGGAAGGACCTGTTCGAGGGCCTCGCCATCTCCGGTCTGGAAACGGAGTGGGCGGAATACCCGGTGCTCAAGTTCAGCCTGGCAGGAGGCGAGTTTACCAGGACGGAGGGGCTCCGCACGGCGCTGAACGGCAGTCTCAATGACTTTGAGACTTCATACGGATTGCCCCACGGCAATGAGGGGGACTTGCCCGGCAGGTTCAAGGACGCCCTCAGGAACGCCAGGAAAAAGCTGGGGCGCCGGGTCGCGGTGCTGGTCGATGAGTACGACAACCCCCTGCTGAAGACTTTCGGCGAGAACCCGGAGCTGGAGAAGGCGAACCGGGACCTGTTCAAGGGCTTTTTCGCCGTGCTCAAGGACTGCGACGCGTACACCCGCTTCGTCCTGTTCACCGGCGTGACGAAGTTTTCCAAGGTGAGCATATTCAGCGACCTTAACCAGCTGAAGGACATCTCCATGAGCGCGAAATATTCGCAGCTCTGCGGCATCACGCAGGAGGAGATGGAGAAGGACTTCTCGCCGGAGATCGACGCGATGGCAAAGGAAAACGGCATGACGCGGGAAGCCTGCCTTGCCCGGCTCAAGAAGCTCTATGACGGCTACCACTTTGCCAAGGACTCCCCGGACATATACAACCCCTTCAGCCTGCTGAACGCGTTCAGCGACAACAATTTCGGCAAGTACTGGTTTGGAACGGGAACTCCGACCTTCCTTGTCAGGCGGCTCAAGGAGATGGGCTTCAACCCGCGCAGTTTCAGCGACGGAAGCCTTTACAGCTCCGAGGATGCAATCTCCGACTACCGGCCAGACAACCCGGACATCGTTCCCCTCCTCTACCAGTCGGGCTACCTTACCATCAAGGCCTATGACGACAGGCGCAGGCGGCTCACGCTGGGCTATCCCAACGACGAGGTGAAGTACGGCTTCACGGAAAGCCTGGCCTCCGTATACCTTTACAACCATGGAGGAAGGACAGGCGCGGACATATTCGCCATAGACGATGCCGTCGAGGAAGGCGACACGGATTTGCTCAAGAAGCAGTTCACCGCCCTCTTCGCCCGCCTTCCCTACGCTAATGGCAGCAAAACTGCCGATGACACCATGCTGGAGCGGGACTTCCAGAATGTCGTATTCCTGACTTTCTTCCTGCTCGGGCAGTTCGTGCAGGTGGAACAGCACACCGCCAGGGGACGCGCCGACTGCATCGTGGAGACGGACAAGTACGTGTACTTGTTCGAGTTCAAGCGGGACGGGAGCGCGGACGAGGCACTGGCCCAGATAGAGGCTCAGGGCTATGCCGCCCCCTATTCCGCCGACAGCCGAACGATCGTCAAAATCGGCGCGGTGTTCTCCAGCGAGCAGAGGAACATCAGCGAGTGGAAGGTACTGCGCTAGCGGGTCCTGCCTTGTCTGGCTCACGGGCCGGCAAAGGCCCGGCCACGGCTTATGTAGCATTATTCCTTATAATGAATTGACATAAGACAGCCGATGCGTTATAATATAACAAAAGCGTAAGAGGAGAAGTCAGGGCAAAAAAGATGAAGCGAATTTCCTCCATACAGCTCCATACAGCTCCATACAGCTCCATACAGCTCCATACAGC
>CACYDQ010000110.1 GCA_902773215.1 uncultured Spirochaetaceae bacterium
GAGTCATTCAATATGGATGCCCTTGACAACTGGACGACTACGGTCGGTTTGGTGCAGTCTATACTGAAATTTGTGGAGAATGAGCTGCCGGCCTGCTCCGCCCACCTTTTCTTCCATTCTGCCGATTTCCACGAGTACCGGGAGATTGACAGGGAAGGCATAACGTCTTTCTCGGACGATTCCATTTTCATCGGCTGCCTGTCCATGGTGCCCGGTATTATCTCCGTGGAAAAGATGTTCTCTGACTTTCAGATTGATGATCCCATGATAAGCGAGGTTATGAAGGTTCTCTACGGCGGACGCTATCTTGTGCCGATCGTTCACGGATTCGACATGATAGCCTTCCTTCTGATCTGCGCCAAAAGCCCGTCAGAGGAAGAGCTGCTGAGCGAAGAGAACAAGGAAATGCTCAACCGCCTTTCCGCCAAGATACAGATAAACCTCTATGCGGCCTCCGTCGCGACAAGGGGGCAGAAGGAGCTCCTCCGGGTTGCCGAGTATCCTTTTGTCCTTCAGAAGCACGAGGATTTGAACGCGGTCAATACGAGCCTGTTCAATGACCTCAAGAAGGAGATTTCTTTCAACAAGGGCGTGGCCTACCGCTATATCGATGCGGCGCACAGCCTGTCTCCCTTCGCCTACTACAAGATTGACGAGGACAAGGTTCCTAACCTGCGCGTGGGGGAGGGGATTTCCGGGCAGGTATTCCAGAGCTGGAAGCCGATTTTCGTCCCGGACAGGAAGGGACATCCCGCCTATTCCATAATGAAGGAGGAGTCCTTCCTGGACGATTCCATCATCAGCGTTCCCTTCGGCACCAACCAGGAGCGGCTGGGGGTCATCACGATATCGCGGCGCAAGAACAGCAACAAGGAGTCATTCAGCCTGGAGCACCAGTACATGATGCAGATTGTCTCCTCGTTCTTCGCCATCGAGACGATAAACCGCAAGCTCTACCAGCAGCTGGAGAACAACGAGATGCGCTTCGTCAAGGGACTGACCCATACCCTTGAGGAGAAGGACAAGTACACGCAGGGGCATTCCGACAGGGTCGCCAAGTACAGCGTCGCAATCGGCAAGCGGATGGGCTACGACCCCACCCGGCTCAAGCTCCTGAACTACGGGGCCCAGCTGCATGACATAGGCAAAATCGGCATTTCGGACGACATCATAAACAAGCCCGACAAGCTGTCCGACGAGGAGTTCAAGGCCATCAAGAACCATACGGACTTGGGTTACAATATCCTCTCCGCCAACCCTTACTTTGAGAAGGTCAAGGATTTCGTGCTGTACCACCATGAGACACTTGACGGCAAGGGCTACCACCACGTCACGGCAGACAAGATACCCGAGGAGGCGATGGTCATAAGCTGCGCGGACATCTACGACGCGCTGACCTCCGACCGCTCTTACCGCAAGGCCCTTGAGCGCAAGCAGGCCCTCCAGATTCTTGCGACGAACATCGGGACGCACTTCACGCAGGAAATCTACGATGCCTTCGTCCAGTACCTGAACGACGACGCCCCGACAGAAGCCTAATCCGAATATTTCTTTATGAATTCCTCGAAGAGCTCGCTGCCTTGGTTAAGGGGCAGAAAGAGCTTGATGAGGGCGTAATTGTCCTGGAAACGCTGGAAGTCCTCGGAATAATAGGCGGCTTCCACGATTGATTCCAATGCCACGAGGATGTTCGGGTTCACGTCGCTCCGTACCATCACGGAACAGAACGCGGAGCCAAGGATGTCCAGGGGAAAGCCTTCCTCCCTGATGGTGGGGATATCCCGGAAAAGGGGAGTCTGGCTGTGACCGTCGGTCAGAATGACGAGGGGCTTGATACTTGGGTTCGAGATGGCCTCAAACTGGGTTATGACACCGAGGTCTGCTGCGCCGGAGATGACGGCATCCATCTCGCTTGTCCCGCCGTTCGTTTCCAGTATCCGGCACTTGGATGTGGGGGCGAGTTTTTGCAGGAGTTTCTCGGTAATCTTATACCCCAGGGTCCCGTTCCCTGCCGTGACGATGTTGATTTCGTTCGTCCGCGAATGTTCCAGGAAATCCTCAAAGCTCCCGAAGCGGTTTTTCTTGGTGACGAGCATGAAGGGATCCTCGTTCAGCCCGGCAACCATCACAAGCTTCTTGTAGCCTTCGGTCTTGCCGGAGAGCGTCGCCGTTATCGTCGCCGCGGTGGATGCGAGAACCGTATACCCGTCGGCTTTCTCGGACAGCACGTATTCTATCCCGGCAACCCCTCCATCTTCCGGTATATTGAGTACCTCGACGTTTGTGCCGTTTGCCTTCATGTTTTCGGCGAGCCGCCTGAACATGATGTCGGTCTTGCCCCCCTTGGCGAAGGGGACGACCAGCTGTATGGCCTTGTTCGGATTTGGAAAGGATATGTCCTTCGGCTTGCCGCCGAGGGTAACGGAGATTACCGTGAGCACGACAAAAGCCGGCAGGATCAGGGCTGCCGCTATGAATTTGAGGCGGGAATTCTTGCCGTCGCTTTTGGGTGCATTCAGAAGCATATACGTAAGTATACCATAGTACAGGGATTTTTCAATCAAAATCTCCCGTGGCAAAACAAAAGTCCGGCGCGCGTTAATCTTAATAGCGGGAGTGGACGAGTATGCTCTTGTGGGTGGCGTTCTTTATCAGGCGGAAGATGATGTGCTTGACGCAGAGAATCAGGAGCATCCAGAGTATATAGAAGAAAAGGCACATCGGCAGGAAGAATATGCTGTCCCCGGGCATGAATCCGCCGGTCAGCTTGAGGTAGATGAAAAGCATGACGATGGGAATCAGGAACATCTCAAGAAGCCAGACAATCTTTCCCTTTTTGGTCAGGATGTAGTCCAGCACCATCTTCTTTCCGTCCACGGAGAAGTAGCCTGTCACGAGCATGCCGATGCTGCTGACGGGCTTGAGCGTGAACATGCTCGGGAAGAAAATCCCGGTGTACAGCTTGCCGTCAGCAATCTTCTTGAGGTTGCCGACCACAGACTCGGGGCTTTGCGGGAAAATCTCGTACTCCTCATGCTCGAACGGAAAGAAGGTCATGCGGCCTCTTCCTTCTTTTTGAACACGAAGAGCTTGCTGATGACGTAGTTCAGCACGATGATGACGAACTGGGCAAAGAGCTTGACGGCAAGATCCCATACCTCCCTGCTGAGCGACAGGGAAGGGGCTATGCGGTCCCCCAGCCAGGTGATAAGGACAAAGATTATCGCTTCCTCGACGAGCAGCGTAAAAATCCTTCCGCCAAAGAAGGAGACAATCTCTTTTACGAGGCTCGCCGTCGTGTCCGCATGCGAGCGGAACACCCAGGTCTTGTTGGTGAAGTACTGGAAAAGGACGCAGAGCACCCAGCAGACTGCGGTCGCCACAAGCTCCTGCATGCCCAGCTTGGTGTGGGTGATGAAGAAGAGCAGCATGTTCAGGAAGAACGCGAGCCCCCCGAAGAAAAGGTAGAGCAGGACTTCCCGGTGCTTGTCAAAGAATGGCCCGAAAATCCGCAGGACGGGCAGGCCCATCAGCTTGTCGAATATGTCCTTCTTGTGTTCTGTCTCTGTCATACCGTGTTATATCCTTCTATATCTTTCCATTATAATTGAATTTGCCCATAAAAGTCTATATAATGAGTGGTATGGACACTTTGGACATACTCAGGCAGTTAGCCATAATCATCATATTCGCGAAGCTCTTCGGCCTTGTCGCCCGCAAGCTCCACGCCCCCCAGGTCGCAGGGGAAATCATCGCGGGGCTGGCCATAGGGCCAAGCCTGCTTGGCTGGGTGCAAAGCTCCGCCTTCCTTTCGGGCATGTCGGAAATCGGCGTCATCATGCTGATGTTCAATGCGGGCCTGGGAACCAACATCAAGGATCTCAAGAAGTCCGGCGTCAAGGCGACCCTCATCGCCTGTGTGGGGGTCGCCGTTCCCCTCGTGGCGGGAACCTTCCTCTTCATGCTCTTCTACGGCTTTGACCAGCCGGGAACGGAGGAGTTCTACCGTGCCCTCTACATCGGCACGATCCTGACCGCGACTTCCGTCAGCATCACCGTCCAGACCCTCAAGGAACTGGGCAAGCTCCAGAACTTCATCGGCACGACGGTGATGAGCGCGGCCATCATCGACGACGTCATCGGAATCATCGTCGTCACCCTCGTCATCGGTTTCAAGGATCCTTCCGCCGGGGTCGGCAAGGTAATCGTGCAGACCCTGCTTTTCTTCGCCTTCGCCCTCGTGTTCGGGGTCGCCTTTCACAAGGTCTTCAAGCTCTTTGAGAAGCGATACGTCCACACGCGGCGGATTCCCATCGTGGGCCTGGCCCTCGCGTTCAGCCTGTCCTACATCGCCCAGCGCTTCTTCAGCGTCGCCGACATCACCGGGGCCTACATCGCCGGGGTCATCCTCTGCTCGACGAAAGATTCCAGCTACATCGCCCGCAAGATGGACATCAACTCCTACATGCTCTTCGGGCCTATCTTCTTTGCCTCGATCGGCTTGCAGACGAACATCAGGACGGTGGACTCGTCCGTCATCCTCTTCTCGCTTGCCTTCGTCGTCGTTGGCATGCTGGCAAAGGTCATCGGTTGTGGGGGCATCTCGCGGCTTCTGGGATTCAACACGCTGGACAGCCTCAAAATCGGCTGCGGCATGATGACCCGCGGCGAGGTCGCCCTTATCGTCGCCCAGCGGGGGCTTGCGGCGGGACTTCTGGAGCACTCCTTCTTCACGGCGGTCATCCTGCTGATTATCGTCAGCTCCATCCTGACCCCGGTCATCCTCAAGGCGGTTTACTCGCGGGACAGTGCGGCATGAATGCTGTCAAAAGATTGTATGAGCGTATCATCCGCTATATATTTGATTCCTCAATCAATATAAAGGAACGGTCGTTCATCGTTTTTTCGATAGCGGTCCTTATCGCCCTCTTTGCGGCGGTACCCTGCGGGCTTGCCATGCACGAGCCGCCCTTGGCCACGATATCCACCCTGGTAGGAGCCCTGTTCTTTACCGCCTACGTCATCATCTCGTTCAGGCGGAAGACAATCGAGCGGGCAAAGATTGCCATTTCCATAATCATTTCGTTCATCTTCCTTCCTGCCATGTTCTTTACGAACGGCGGCGTTGAAGGCGGGACCCCCATCTGGCTCCTGCTCGGGACCATCTATATCTCGCTGATTCTGGAAGGCAGGCTCAAGGTCATCATGCTGGTATGCGAGGCGTGCGTCATAACCGCATGCTGGCTCATCGGCTACGCGTTTCCCGAGCTTGTGACCGGCTATTCCCGGCGGGGCAACTACTTTGACAGCCTGGCGGCCCTGTTCATCGTCAGCGGCATCATCTATACGATTATCTCCTTCCAGAACAGCCTGTACCGCAAGGAAGAGGAGCGCAAGAACGTGCAGCGGCTCTTCTCCCAGACTGCGACCGCCCTGGCGAACGCGATTGACGCGAAGGACAAGTACACGCACGGACACTCGTCCCGGGTCGCGGAATACTCAAAGAAAATTGCGGAGCTTGCCGGGAAGAGCCCGGAGGAATGTGACGAGATTTACTATGTCGCCCTCCTGCACGACGTGGGGAAGATCGGCGTCCCGGAGAAGATAATCAACAAGGAGGGCCGCCTGTCGCCCGAGGAGCTTGAATGCATCAAGCAGCACCCGGCAATGGGGGCGCAGATACTCAAGAGCATCACGGAATATCCCCGCCTGAGCGTTGGGGCGCATTTCCATCACGAGCGCTATGACGGCAAAGGCTATCCCGAGCGGCTCAAAGGCAGCGATATCCCGGAAGTCGCGCGGATAATCTCCGTCGCGGACTCATACGACGCCATGGCATCCAAGCGGAGTTACCGTGATCCGCTCCCGCAGGACAAGGTCCGCGAGCAGCTGATAGAAGGCTCGGGGACGCAGTTTGACCCGAAATTCGCCAACATCATGCTCCACCTCATCGATCTGGATACGGACTACAGCATGAGGGAGCGGAAAGACATACAGGAGCTTTCTGGCAAGAACGAGCTGTTCGTGGAAGAACACCGGAACGAGGTTTCCGAGGGCATACTCCTCTCCTCTTGTGTGACGGACATCGATATGAAGGTGTCTGCCGGTAAAGAACCGGGGCATGTTCCCAGGGCGTCCGTCATCCTCTTTGACTCGCTTGACGGCCTTTTCCATGCCGACGAGCGGGGAAAGAAGGAACTGGTCTATTATGAGTACTGCGAGATCCTGTTTGACGGGCAGTGCGTCAACGCCGGGGCGCGGAAAGTTGAGTCGCGCCCGTGCGGAGAGAAAGGCCCTCCCCTGTCCGCGGGGGACTACCGCATAGAGGCGGTCAGGGTAAAGGATCACGCGCGCGTCAGGGTTTTTGGCGCGGACGGCGCGCGGGAATATATTCTTGCCCTGCCGGACAGCTCGCGCTATGTATACGTGGGCCTTACCGGGGCGCACTGCTGCATTAGCGACGTGAAGGTCCGTAAGTCCGGGACTCAGATCGGGGAAGACGCTGTCCCGCGCATCGCACCGAAAATCAGCTATATTAATGAACCGGACGGGGATGTCCCGAACGTCCAGGTGGACGGCTACCGTACTGAATCGACGAAGGGGATTCCGGTGCGGGACGGCACAAGGATTTCGTTCCGCAGCAAGAGCCTGCCCACGGCGCGGCTTGTCTGGCATTGCCCTTCGTATGTCGTTTTTACGTCCGACGACGGGACCGTGAGCGGCGGGAATTACAAGGAATTCTCGCTCGTGCGGCTTGACGGCGAGAACTGGGAGTCCGGCGATGCCGCGGAGAACGAGCTTCTGGTGGACAGGCAGGACTTCAACGGCTGGGACGCATGGAAGCGCTTTAACAAGGAAGGCTTTGACTGTTCCATCTCGTTCAGCAGGGAAGGGAATACCGTTATTTCCCAGACCAAGAACGCCGGCATCTCCATCAGGAACATCACCAAGATAAAGGTGAGGGCAGATGAGGTTTACGTGGCCCTCTCCGGCGACCAGTGCGCGATCACCAATATCAGGATATCATGCGCGGGCTCCGGGAACCCGCCCCCCTTGATTTGACTTTGCTTTTCGGCTACCATTTCCCATAGGATGAAGCAGCAGGCAGACTTTACGACGATTTACTCGGACAGCGACATCATAGTGGTGAACAAGAGAAGCGGGCTTCTGGTGGCGGCTGACCGTTACGACGACCAAGCTCCCCGCCTGGATCTCGCCGTGCAGAAGGAGGCCGGGGAAATCTGGGCCGTCCACCGGATTGACAAGGATACGAGCGGGCTGGTCGTCTATGCCCGCAATGCGGACGCGCACAAAGCCCTCTCCGAGCAGTTCGAGAAGCGGTCGGTTCACAAGACCTATCACTGCCTGGTCAACGGAAGGCCGGTCTGGAAGGAATTCCATGCGGACTACCCCCTGCAGGTGGACGGTGACAAGCGGCACAGGACAATCGTTGCCAAGGGGGGCAAGCCCTCGGTGACAGACTTCCGCCTGATCGGGGCATGCGGCCCTTTCAGCTGGCTTGAGGCCTGCCCCAAGACCGGGCGGACGCATCAGATACGCGCACACCTGCGGGAGATGAATCTGACGATTGTCGCCGACCCCCTTTATTCCGGCAACCAGCGTGGCGTTTATCTGAGCGACTTCAAGCGCAAGTGGAACGGCAACGAGGATGAGGAGCGGCCATTGCTGTCCCGGCTCGCCCTGCACGCGTATTCGATAGAATTCAGGCATCCTGCAAGCGGCGGGACAGTCAACTTCTGTGCTCCCTATCCCCGTGACCTTGAGGCAGTCAGAAAGCAGTTGGCCAAGCTTTTCAAGGTTGACCCGCTGGCGGAAAGCGGAGTCCTGGACAAAAGCGGCATGGCAGGGGAAACAGGCCGATGAGAATCTGGAAACTGCCTGCCAGCCTGATTGCTGTCATAGCCCTGACACTGCTTGCCGCGCAACCGGCCCTGGCGGAGGATCGGAAGTTCCACCTTTTTGTTGAGCCGGAGGCCTATTACCTCTACGGGGAACAGGATGAGTACGTGTTCTATGACGAGACGCGGAACAGCGAAGGCCTGCTCAGCAAGCTGGAGTGGCAGGAGCGGGATTTCAAGCTTTTGGGGGGCAAGGTAGGGGCAAGCTTCGAGCGGCTCGGGGCTGAGCTCCAGCTTCTTTATGCGATCAGGGGCGTGTCAGGCGAGATGTACGATTCCGACTGGCTCAATTACGATGACACGAAGACCCACTACTCGGTGAACGAAAACGAGCTGCAAAGCTGCTTCCGCCTGAGTTTCATGACCTATTTCGATTTTCATCCGGTTCCGGGCTATGAGGCCTTCTCCCTTGCGCCGACGGCAGAGTTCGCATACAAGAACATGGTTTTTTCCTCAACGAACATTGAGGGCTGGTACGGGGTGCTGGGGACGGACGGGCACTATGCGCCCTGGAACTCGCAGAATGTCGTCCACTATCCGAATCCCAGGGGGCAGCTGCTCGGCGTGGACTACGAGAAAATCGTCTTCTATACCTTCATAGGCGGGCAGGCCAAACTGAACCTGGTGAACGACAGGCTGCACCTGAAACTGGGCGGGGCTGTCTCCCCGTTCTGCTACGTGAAGACCGAGGACAAGCACTACTCCGACCTGGCCCGGAAGCATTACCAGTACTACAAGGACGATATCAACGTCGTGTTCAGGACTTTCAAAGGAAATTTTTCCACTTTCTTCGATATCAATGATATAATATCCCTTGGGCTGAACGGGGAGGGCTTGATGAGCCTGACCACGAAAGGCTCCCTGAACAAGTTCGAGTCGGGCAAAGGCTGGCAGAGCTATGACGGCAACTGGGGCGGTGTCTCCGAATACACGCTCCAGATTGGTGTCGGTATCAGGATTAACATCTTTTAAGCAAGGATGGCAGGACATGAAAAAGATTATCACGATAAGCCGTGAATACGGCTCGGGCGGGCGTTCCATCGGCAAAAAGGTCGCCGAGAGGCTCGGTATCTCCTTCTATGACAGCGAGATTATAGACATGGCGGCGGAGACTTCGGGCCTGTCCAAGGAATTCATCACCCGGACGGAACAGAGCATCTCAAGCGGCCTGCTCTATACCCTGCTTCTGGGGACAAGCTATGCGACCCCGGGAACGACGGGATTCCACGCGGGGACACGGGCAACGATGAACGTTCCCCTCGCGGATCAGGTGTTCAACGCGCAGAGGCAGGTCGTCATAGACCTTGCCAAGAAAGGCCCCTGCGTCATCGTCGGCCGCTGTGCCGACTACATCCTGACGCATACCGAGGAGATAAACAAGGATGATGTCTTCAACGTGTTTATCTATGCCCCCCTGGAGTTCAAGGCAAAGCGCGCCGTTGAGCTGAAGGGGCTGGACGAGGCGAACGCCAGGAAGGACGTGAAGCTCATCGACAAGCGGCGGGCCAACCACTACAACACCTTCACCGAGCAGACCTGGGGGGACAGGAAGTGTTACCATGCCCTGCTCAACAGCTCGCTCTTCGGCATTGACGGCACCGCCGACATCATCGTGAACCTGGTACAGCACACATAACACGCATCCTAA
>CACYDQ010000111.1 GCA_902773215.1 uncultured Spirochaetaceae bacterium
CCGGCCGCCGCTACAACAACAACTATAATACCGAGCGCAACCTGATGAGGCTTGAGGCCGCGCTGGAAGCGCAGAAGATAGAGAATCCCGAGGAATACGAGTCCAAGCCCCGCCTTCAGATAAACGACCTGACCAAGATGGGCATGGGCGAGCTGAGGGAAAAGGCCTCCCAGTACGGCTTCACGGCTGATGACTTGGCCCCGATGAAGAAGCAGGACCTGATTTTCTCGGTGCTCAAAGCCCACACCGATCACGGCGGCATCATATTCGCGAGCGGATCGCTTGAGATTCTTCCCGACGGCTATGGATTCCTTCGCAGCCCGCAGAACTCCTACCTGCCCGGCCCCGATGACATCTACATATCGCCAAGCCAGATACGCCTGTTCAACCTGAAAACCGGCGACACTGTCTACGGGCAGATACGCAGCCCCAAGGAAGGGGAGCGTTTCTTTGCCCTCCTCCGTGTGGAGACGGTCAACTTCGACGACCCCCGCGTCGCCCAGACCCGCATTCCCTTCGAGAACCTGACACCGCTCTATCCGACTGAGAAGTTCCAGCTGGAGACATTGCCGACGGAGCTTTCCACGAGGATTATCGACCTCTTCGTCCCCATCGGAAAGGGGCAGCGTCTCCTCATCGTCGCCCCCCCAAAGGCAGGAAAGACGACAATCATGCAGAAAGTCGCAAACGCGATAAAGAAAAACTGCCCGAATGTCTATATCATCGTCCTGCTCATAGACGAGCGTCCCGAGGAAGTCACCGAGATGGAGCGTTCAATCGACGCGGAAGTCATATCCTCTACGTTTGACGAGCAGGCGACCCGCCACGTGCAGGTCGCGGAGATGGTCCTGGAGAAGGCAAAGCGCCTTGTCGAGCACAAGCGGGACGTCGTCATCTTCCTGGATTCCATAACCCGCTTGGCCCGTGCCTACAACCAGACCGTGCCGACATCCGGCAAAGTCCTGTCGGGAGGCGTGGACTCCAACGCCCTGCACAAGCCAAAGCGCTTCTTCGGTGCCGCGCGCAACGTCGAGGAGGGAGGCTCCCTGACGATTATCTCCACGTCCCTCGTCGAGACCGGAAGCCGCATGGACGAGGTTATCTTCGAGGAATTCAAGGGAACCGGTAACAGCGAGATTAATCTGGACAGGAAGCTCGCGGAGAAACGCCTCTTCCCCGCAATCAACATCAAGCGGTCCGGCACCCGTAAGGAGGAGATGCTCCTTACCGAAGCCGAGCTGCAGCGCATGTGGATTCTCCGCAAAGCCCTCAACGACATGGAGGATGACATCATGCTGGAGTTCATCATGGACAAGATGCGGAAGACAAAGGACAACACGGCATTCCTGAACGCAATGAATGCCGGCGTGCCGACCGCATAAACGGGCACAGCCCCGGAAACGAACAAAGCCCCTGCCTGAACAGGCGGGGGCTTTTTGCATGAAAAGGGGGAACAGAAGGGAGATGTCGGGATGACAGGATTTGAACCTGCGACCCTCTGGTCCCAAACCAGATGCGCTACCAGCTGCGCTACGTCCCGAAACAAGGAATCATCCCACGAAAGGCTTGGGCCCCCACGGGAACTCTGGACGATGACGGGATCGAACCGCCGACAACCTGGGTGTAAACCAGGTGCTCTCCCAGCTGAGCTAATCGTCCAAGGAACAAGGCATTATATCGAATTTATCCGTGCATTGTCAAGCAACTTGCAAAAGTTCGCCTGTTATCATGAAGGATTTGTGCCGTACCATTACAAAACACGTTTTGTACTTTGCCAATGATACGGCAACTGTTATAAAAGCCAGCTGCTTCTAGCGGTTCTGACGGTCAATTTTAGACTGACAGGAAAGGCAGAACGCCACATAAGGAATGGCCTCAAGTCTCCCGCGGGCTATCTCTTGGCCGCAGGATTTGCAGATACCATATTTGCCGTCCTTTATGCGCTCAAGCGCATTGTCTATCTGTGTCAGCCGTTTGCTGGAAGCTTCGCTCAGAGAGCTGAGCAGTGTCCCGTCAATCCTGTCGGACGCCCTGTCCGCCTCATCTCCGGACTCCACAGTACCAACCAGGTTATGCATCTGCTCGTTCTGATCCGAAAGGCTTGCAAGGATCTCATTTCTTTCCTTGATAAGAGCTTCCTTTGTTTTTTCAATAAATTCTTTATCCATCGTTTTCCCCTTGTTGACAATCATTTCAATTTTGTACATACTAGTATAGCAAAAAAAACCAAAAAAGCAATAGTTGCTGTTAAACAAATTCTGGAGGATTTCGTGGCCAACAAGGATGAAGCTATTGAGGTCGTGGGCATCGTAAAAGAGGCGCTTCCGAACACTATGTTCCGCGTCGAGCTGGAGAACAAGCACATTATTCTCGCACACCTCTCAGGCAAGATGAGGAAGCATTACATCAGGATAGTTCCTGGTGACAAAGTGAAGATAGAGCTTTCTCCCTATGACTTGAACCGCGGGCGCATCATATTCCGAGAGCGCTAGGCACGGAATCAGCTGCTCTCTTTCCCCGCGAATATATACTTGAGAGAGCCGAGGGCATCTGAAGCCCCTCGTATCCCTGCTACCAAGCAAATGATGTTTACCGGGAAAAACCAGTACAGAAAGCGTAACGCCCCGAAGCCGATGAAAGCTTTCAGGGCTCCGTTAAAGAATTTGTGAACGCCATCCGTCCGGGTGGCAGGTTCGCTGTTTTTCCTGCGCGTCGTCCACGTATAGCTCTTGCCTGCATGCCAGTTCTCGTTGCCGTATCCACCAAAGAAATCGCTGAAAGGATCCCCCGAATAGCCATATTCCGTCCCGGAGCTACGCCTGTAACCGTCGTAACCCGTACCGGCCGAAGCACCATCATATGACGGACCGGACTGCGCCGAGGCAGACCCCCCGTACAGGTCGTACTGCCGTCTCTTGCTCTCGTCACCCAGGACTGAATAAGCAGCGCTCACGTTCTTGAATTTCTCTTCGGCTGACTTGTCACCCGGATTCCTATCCGGGTGATACTTCATCGCGAGATTCCGATAAGCTTTCTTTATCTCATCGGCGGTCGCCGTCCTGGAGACCCCGAGTGTGGCGTACAAATCATCCATCTGCAAATAATTCCTGTCTTTAACTTACCCAAAAAGCGAATAAAAAACAAGTGAATAATCCGTTATCCATTACCGGACTATGACCCACGTTGCCCCGTTTCCGCCATGGTTACGGTCGGGGTGCCCCGAAAGCCCCAGCCGTTTGTCCTGCTCTATGAAGCTCTTGACCATGGGACCGAGCACGGGGTCGCTCCCGTGGGAATGCTCGCCCTTTCCGTGTATGATGAGCAGCTTCTTGTAGCCCCTCCGCACGCTCGCCGCAACGAACTCATCCAGCGCGGCCCAGGCTTCGGCACGGGTCATCTGGTGCAAGTCTATCCTGTCCTCCGGCCGCATCTGCCTGAGGTAGCTTATGCTGTGAAGCTTCTCGTTCTCCTCGGCCTCGTCCTGTATCTTGTCCTTGTCAACCGTCCCGTAGCGGTTCAGCCAAATTTCCATCGGGTTGGCCCGCCTCTTGTTATCGGCCTCCATCTGCTGCTCGTAGGAGTAGCCCTGCCTGGCGGCCTCCTTTTCCTCCGCAGTCGGCGCATTGGCCCGCTTGTGGGACTTCTGGGAGGGATTCTTCCTGGCCGCGGCATTCTTCTGCATATCCGCATAGCGCAACATCAAGGCATCCATGTCCATAAAAAAAACCTCATCCTTCCGGTCGTTTTTATATAAACAAAGTTAGCGGACCAAGATTACAGAATCGGAGGTAATCCAGCCGTTGGTGTCGTTGAAGGAGACATAGTACCAGTCCCCTGCCTGCTTGAGAACGAACAGCACGCTCGCAGGAGGCAAGTCGCCTCCCTTCGACAAACCGGCCTCGGGGATGGGGTAGAGCGTTCCGCCTTTGGAGACGGCGAGCGTGCGCGAAAGACCGGAACCGTACACAATGGACGCCACCGCAAGCAGCACGCCTAATACAAGAGAAAAAGCTGCCCGGGCAAAGAATTTGAGCAGAATCAGGATGAGCGCGGCAACAGCCGAGGATACGGAAAAAGCAATCAGAAAAAACAGCATGGGGCGGCGGCGCAAGGGAGGAAGGCCGTTCCGGCCTAGTTTTTTCTCAAAGGCCTGCCTTTCCTCCATTTCGGCATCAAAGAAAGGAAATGAAGACAGTTCCTTCTTGTAAAGGGCCGCGAGCATCTCCGCGTCCTCACGGCTGCCCCCCGTCCTGTCCTCCGGAAGGACGGTCTGCCCCTCCATGAAAGACTGCGCAAAAGCCTTCGGCAGGGCAGGATCTGTCCCCGCTGCATCCGGTGGAGTCCCGGGAACATCGCCGACATGGACTTTTATGGACGGGAACGGCAGGCTGACCAGGTTCCCGCTGTAGGACAGGACAACAAGGTTCACGGGAGGCAGCTCGAAGTCCCCCGCGACAAGCGGCTGCCAGTCATAGCGTACCGCATCCTGGAAGTCCGGTGAGAATTCAGCGGTCAGGGGCTGGCCGTCATCCGCGTCCATAAGCCGCTCTTTCTCTATGAACACGGAGTTCTCGGGTATCTCATAGCTTATGGACCTGACGGAGGAAGCATACTTGACCTTGACCGTGTAGCCGATATGGGAACCAACGGTAAAGTTCAGCGGCCCCGCCTGGTCGGCCAGCCCGGCCACAGAGACAGAAAGCTCAGGCTTGAGGAGCTGCATATTCGCCCAGACACGGACGGTCGGAAAAGGGATTTTGAAGAAGCCCTCCTTGGTCTCAAGGTCGGCGGCAAAGAGCTTGACGCTTCCAGGCTCAGAGAAGCGGACTGTTATCTCGACGTGGGTCCCGTAGCCTTGCTTTGAAGAGGACGGGGGGATGTAGGTGACCTTCTTGATTGAGACCAGCTCCACGTTGTTCGGTATCGAGTTCAAGTAGACAGATATATCCTCAGGCGGCAAGTAGGCTATGTCCACGGAGAACACTGTGTTGGTCGCGGAGAACACATAGCCTTCCTGGCACTTGAACGAAAGGGAGCTGAGATAGGCGGCATGGGATGCAGGAAAAGCGCCTGCCCCCGCAAAAAACAGGAGCAGCAGGGTCAGTAGTCCTGTGCGTCGTCCGACGGCTCTTCTTTCCGCATATTTTTCCATTGCCCTTCCTCCTGCTCCCGGATTATCGAATATATCGCGCTCTCAAGCGTGCCCTCATGGGTCGACTCCTGGACTTTCTGCATTCCGCCGCCTGACTGCGCTTCCCCGCCGACCAAGGAAAGCTCCAGGTTCACCTTCGCATCCACGCTGCTCCCGTCAATCAGGAGTGCCTGCCTGAAGAAAGCCGCCGCCGAAGCGTAATCCCCGTTCCGGTGGGCAAGGATGCCCAGGTTATACAGGAGGGCGAAACGCACGTCGTCCGGTATGTCGCCGGAAAGCTCCTTAAAACGGTTGGATGCAGCCTCGTTCTCACCCTGCACCAGGTATGTCGTGGCGAGGTCGAACACGGCGTAGCCTTCCGTAAGGGAATCTCCCCTCCCCTTCGCGCTGTCTATGACGCCAAGGAAGTCCGCGGTCGCATCCGGGTACTCCTTCCTGTTCCACTCCAGGCTTCCGCCAAGAATCCTCATCCGGTCAGAAAACGCGGACGAGCAGCCGGTCAGGGAAAAGCAGGCGGAAAGGCCCAGCAGGGCAAAAAGGCTCTTCCTCCGGGCTGCCAGGCTCAGCTCTCCAAAGATGTAGGAGCACACCAAAAGAAGGATTCCCAGCCGGATGAAAAAGTTGTAGCGCTCCACGGCCTGCACCTCGTAGGAAAGACGCTCCTCGGTACCGTTCCCTGCGGCCTTCAGGGTCTCCAGCAGTCCGAATGCGGAGGACTTCTCAGACGCACGGACGAAGCTCACGTAGCCCCTGAGCGGCGACAAGGAGGCCAGGTTTTCCAAGCTCTCCGAGCGCAGGCTGGAGTGTACCGTAAGGTCCGGGCCCCCCCCTCCCCCTCCGGCAAGGACATCCGCCCCGTCATCCGTGCCGAAGCCGATGATGGAGACGCTTATGCCGGAAGAGGCAGCCTTGGAAAGCGCGGCGGAAAGGGCCGCATCGGTCTCCTCCCCGTCCGTGAAGAGCCAGATGTAAGGGGCCTCGGAGCTTTGGGCAGGGAACGACGATATGGCGGTCTCGATTCCCTTGCCAGGGCTGGATCCCTTGGCCGTCATCAGTGATGGATGCAGGGCCCCTATCAGCGAGCGGGCGGAAGAAAAATCGTCAGTCAGCGGGACCGCGAGAATCCCGTCCCCCTTGGCAAGGACGACGGAGACGGAGATGCCCTGCATCCTGTCCAGCAAAGCCCCCGCGTAGGCAGATGCCGCGTCAAGCCGGGTCATGCCCCCCTCGTCCATCGCCATCATGCTGTAGGAGATGTCGAACACGAAAGAGACCGCCGCCCCCCGCTTCTGGACGGGGACAGACCTGCTGCCCCAGGAAAGGCCGGAACAGGCAAAGATGAAGCAGGAGAAAGATAGGAAGAGGAACAGCCTCTTCAGGAAGAACTTGAGCCCCGACCGCTTGTCCTCCGGCTCGAACACCGAAGCGAGCGAACGGTAGCGGAAGAAAGACAGAATCATGAAGAGGAACATCGGAACGATGGCCAGCAGGACGAAGGGCCTCCGTATGGAGAAAGTGGAAAGCGTCTCCAGCATCACAGGGCCTCCTTGAGGAACAATCGTTTTATCACGCAGGCGGTCAGGACGAGCAGGCCTGCGGCAAACAGGCAGACCTCGTAGTAATCCGTGTCATAGCTCCGTATCCGGTAACTCTGCACGAGGGAGGCGGTTTTGTTTATGGAGCCGAACGCCAGCTTGAGCGCGTCCATGTTCTCCACGCTGAAGAAGCTGCCACCCCCCGCCGCCGCCAGCTTGGACAAATTCTGTCTGTCGTAGCCCGACTGAAAATAGCCGGAGTAGAACTTGCCGGTCTTGGGGTCAGTGTACTCAAGGGCAACCGTTCCCTTGGTCCCCAGGCCGAGCACGTAGAGGGATATGCCCTTCTCCTCGGCCAGGCGGCAGGCGGTGTAGGGGTTGACGCTCCCCGCATTGTTTTCCCCGTCGGTGATAAGGACAATCGCTTTCTTGGAAGCGGTCGAATTCTCAAGATGATATACTGCGGTGGAAAGCCCGGTACCTATCGCGGTACCGTCCCCCAGCTCCCCCACGGCAAGGCCGTCCAGGCGCTGCATGAAGAAATCCCTGTCCATCGTCGGGGGAACGAGCAGGACAGCCTCTTTTGCCATGGAGACAAGGCCGAGCGTGCAGCCCCCGTTGTCCGTGGCGAGCGTGACAATGGATTTTTTGGCCGCCTCCAGGCGCGACATGCCGGCTATGTCCTTGGCCGCCATAGAGGGGCTTGAGTCCACGACGAATAGCACGTCCGCCCCCCGGGAGATATAGACCTTTTCCTGATGCCGCCTGACCGGGTTTGCATAGGCGGCGACGAGGGCAATGAAAGCCAGGAGCTCCAGCAGCTTGTAGAATCGGGACAACAGCAAAAACCCCGTCTCCTTCCAGCTGAAATAAACTCCCTGCCAGTCACCAAGAACAGCGAGGAAGGAGATTTTTTTGAACACCCTCACATGACGGAGAAAAAGCAGCAGCGGGGGAAGCAGCAGCAACAGGAAGGCCGCCGGGTTCTTAAACTCTACCATAGTTTTTGAATTCCTCCCGCTCCTTCTCAAGCTCCCCTATGTCCACCATGCTCAGCTCGACGAGACGCTCCCGCTCCCCGGAGCTGAAGGCGGCCTCATGATCCTCGGCAGGCAGCTTATGGCTGTCCGGAGAATCCTTGGCATAGCGGATGTAGTCGGTCCTGATGAACACGGACTGTATGGAAAGCACCGCATTCTCCTGCTCTATACTGAGCATGTCGCCCGTCGCCAGAACAACATTGTTATAGATGTCCTTGGACGTGACAGAAAAGAAGCCCATGCCGAAGCGGTAGTTCAGGTATGTCCGCATAATCTGCTGCCAGTCCCGGGCAAAGTCCGGATCCTCCCTCGCCCCCTTCAGGAGGCCCTTGAGCCTGCGCTTGGTCATGAACGCGTTACGCCGGTAGCCGATCCGTTCTCTAAAAAGAACCGCATGCCTGACCGTCGCGGAGAAGTTCACGGCGAGCATCGCAAGGAGACCAAGGAGCAGCACGAACAGGATTATCAGAATCCAGACGATGTAGTTGGTGCCGGGCAGCAGCAGGGGCGGAGCGGGAGGACGGAGCGTCGTGGCGCCGAGTTTCTCCGAAAGGGAAAGCACCTCTATGGCATCCAGCCGTATCACGGTGCCGCAGTCGGCCTTGCAGAGCTTTCCCATGTCAAGCGGAATGAATTCCAGCCGGCCCGTCTTCCAGGGAACAAAATTGAT
The DNA here is from genome assembly GCA_902773215.1 of uncultured Spirochaetaceae bacterium. Lineage (GTDB taxonomy): Bacteria > Spirochaetota > Spirochaetia > Treponematales > Treponemataceae > Treponema_D. The sequence continues at coordinate 8,398 of CACYDQ010000111.1, forward strand.
GACAATCGTGTAGGTCATGCCGACCTGCCTCATGCTGAGCTGGGTGACGCTGCAATACGAGTCCATCTCCCTGAAGTAACCGTCCGATATATCAAAGTACAGAATTCCACCTTCAAGCCTGGAAGCCCCCCCGCCCGCACGGGCAAGGGCGTAGAAATCCGTCTGGCTCTGGAAGCTGTAACTGAGCTGCGCCGTATCCCCGACATAGATTTCCTTGGGAACGAGGGTCTGCCGGTACGCGGGCCGGTCGGATTCCTGTGCGGGAATCGGGGCGAATGACAGACACAGGAAAAGGACAATGGCGGCAAGGAATCTCATAGGCCCTTCCTCGCCGTAAAGAAGGCCTGAAGTTGAGAGAAGGAGTCCTTCTCCATGCTCAGGACGAGGGGAACCCCGCCACGGGAGAAGCACTCCCGCTTCCACAGGTCTATTGCCTGCTGGCCGGAAGCAAGCCACGCGCTCTTGAACGACCGCGAGGAGGTGGGCAGGAAGGACCTGCGCCCGCTCTCCATGTCAGAGAAGAGGAGGGTCCCGGCGGAAGGCAGGTTCCTGTCAAGCTCATCGCAGATGCGGACAGCGACGACATCATTCTTCTGGCAGAGCTGGCCAAAGTGGTCATAGTAGCCCTGCATCCTGAAATCGGAGAATATCATCACGAGCGTCCGCTTCCTGAGCAGCTTCAGGGCCCCGCTGAGGGCATTGTCCATGTAGGAGCCTTTCTCTGCGGCCCGGTAGGGGACGGATTCCCCGCCCGACAAGGAGTCGAACTTGGACAGGAGGAGCATGGCATGATCCTTGCCGTGCTCGGGTGCGGAGGAAAAATGTATCTGGGAGTCGAAAACCACGGCCCCGACGGGAGAGGCGTTCCGCAGGGATGCAAGGGTCAGGAGCTTGGCGCATTCCAGCGCCTTGCCAAGCCTGGAGACTCCGGACTTGGAGAAGCGCATGGAAAGGGATGTGTCCACGACGATGAAGACATCCAGCTCCCTCTCCTCCTCAAAAACCTTGACGAAGGGCTTGCCCATCCTTGCGGTGACGTTCCAGTCTATCGCCCGCACGTCATCCCCCCGCAAGTACTCACGCACGCCGTTGAAGTCCAGGCCCTGTCCCCGGTAGAGGGAACGGAAGGCCCCGCTCCTCATCCCGTCGGCAAGGGAAAGGGCGTTCAGGTGCAGGAGACCGGCCTTCTTGGAAAGGGAACGCTTATCGTCCATGTTACGGCAGGGGCATCAGGGAGACGATTTTCTCTATGAGGTCATCGGACGTGACTCCGTCGGAGGCAGCCTCGTAGTTCAGCACCAGGCGGTGGCGGAGGACTCCTTTGCAGACAGCCTGCACGTCCTCCGGCAGGACAAAGCCCCTCCCGTTGAAGAGGGCCGTTGCCTTGGCACAGCGCAGCAGGGCAATCCCGGCCCTCGGGGAAGCCCCGAACGCGATGTACCGCTCTATGTCGTTCCGCGCCCGCTCCCGGTGCTTCTCCTTGCTTGGCCGGGTGGCAAGGACGATGGAGACGATGTAGTTATAGATTTTGTCGTCGCAGCTTATTTTCTCGATGGCCTCGCGGCATTTTGCAATCGCCTCAACGGGGAAGACCCTCCGGACGGGAACATCGATGGCGTGACCATTGGAGCGGACAATCTTGGCCTCCTCCTCCGCGCTCGGATACCCGACGACGATTTTCATCAGAAAGCGGTCCAGCTCCGCCTCGGGAAGGCTGTAGGTTCCTTCCTGCTCAATCGGGTTCTCCGTCGCAAGGACAAAGAAGGGCTGAGCCAGCCGGTAGGAGTTGTCCCCTATCGTGACCTGCCGCTCGGCCATCGCCTCAAGGAGGGCGGACTGGACTTTGGCAGGGGCGCGGTTAATCTCGTCGGCGAGGACGACGTTGGCGAACACCGGCCCCTTGTGCACGAGGAAACGCCCGTTGGACTGCTCGTAAATCAGCGTTCCCGTCACGTCTGCGGGAAGCAGGTCCGGCGTAAACTGAATCCGCTTGAACTCCAGCCCGGACATCTCCGCGAAGGTCCTGACGGCAAG
>CACYDQ010000112.1 GCA_902773215.1 uncultured Spirochaetaceae bacterium
CATGTCGCGCGCCTGTACGAGCAGGTCGTATGCCATGTCGGGGTGGCAGCCGAACTTGCGGCTGAGCGGCCAGTCGGCGGTCGCCGTGCCTTCGATGAGCATGCGGACGTAGACCCTGCTGCCGGGAGCGAATTCCCCGATGTTCTTGAGATCCTCCTTGCTGTCCGTCGCAAACATCCGCACGCCCTTCTCGTAGAAGTAGGCGATGTCGACGGCCTTCTTTATCGTGTTGCCGTAGGACAGGCGGTCGGGGGAGATGCCGAGCGCGAGCACCTCGTCCAGCTCGTAGCGTGAGGCGATGTCAAAGTTGGATCCCATATCCGCAAGCATCTTGACGATTTTCTCGCCGGGGTTCGCCTTGACCGCATAGTAAATCTGCGCGTAGGGGAAGGAGTCCCTGAGCTTTATGTAGTTGTGCTTGACCTGGTGGAGGTTCACGACGATGTTGGGGGTCTCCAGCCCCTGCGAGAATTCCTGGAAAGCCTCCCAGTCGAAATCCGAGACATAGTCAGCGCGATTGTACAAAGCGGTACCGCCTATATTATAGAAGATTCTGCCAGCATGAACTACTGCATTGAAAGCGATGATAATATAAATCTGGCTTGCTTGCAAGATAGTTTGGGGCAAAGTTTCTGTCTTCAAAGAAGATTCTGGCACGTTGACACAGGTTTTCATAGGCTATATCATAGGGATGGCAGGATACTGCAAGGAGCGTCAGCGTATGAAGGTTTTGGTGATAGGCGGGGCAGGGTACATCGGCAGCCACGTGGTCAAGGAGCTTATGGGCAAGGGGCATGAGGTGACGGTCTTCGACAACCTGTCGAGCGGGCTTGTCCAGAACCTCTTCACGGACAATGATTTCATCGCGGGCGACATCCTGCACCCGGAGGACCTGAACGAGGCATTCTCTCAGGGCTTCGACGCGTTCATCCACCTGGCGGCCTTCAAGGCGGCGGGCGAGTCCATGATAAAGCCGGAGAAGTACTCCGTCAACAACATAAACGGAACGATAAACATCCTGAATTCCGCCATCGAGCACGGCTGCATGAATATGGTCTTCTCTTCCAGCGCGGCGGTCTTCGGCGAGCCGCAGTACCAGCCGCTCGACGAGAAGCATCCGACCAACCCCGAGAACTACTACGGGTTCACCAAGCTCAAGATTGAGGAGTTCATGGGCTGGTACGAGAAGCTCAAGGGGCTCCGCTTTGCCGCCCTCCGCTACTTCAACGCGGCGGGTTACGACCCTGACGGCGTGCTCTACGGGCTGGAGCGGCACCCTGCCAACCTTCTGCCGGTCATCATGGAGGCTGCCGTCGGCAAACGGGACAAGGTGAGCATCTTCGGCAACGACTACAAGACCCGCGACGGCACCTGCATCCGCGACTACATCCATGTCTCCGACCTGGCGACGGCGCACGTCCTCGCACTGGAATACATCGTGAGCAAGAAGAAGAGCCTGACGCTCAACCTGGGCACCGGCACGGGAATCACCGTCACCGAGATGCTTGAGGCTGCCCGCCGCATCACGGGCAAGGAGATAAAGGCGGAATACGTGGGCCGCAGGGCAGGCGATCCTGCGCAGCTGACGGCTTCCTCGGAGCTTGCCTATAAGACGCTCGGCTGGAAGCCCATGTGCTCCGGCGTGGACAGCCTGATCGGTTCCACCTGGAAAGCCTACAAGAAGTACTACCGGATAGACGGCTGAGATGGAAGGAATAGCTTCCCTTGCGGGGAAACTGGCGGAGTCACCCCGGTTTAAGGGGCGGGTGCTCCCCGGGGAGCCTCTTGCCCCCCGGACGACAATGCGGGTCGGGGGCGCAGCCACGGTCCTTGTGGTTCCTGATGACGCGGAGTCCGCCGTTTACGCTGCCTGTGCCGCCAGAAGGGCAGGGCTGCCGCTGTTTATCCTTGGCGGCGGAAGCAACGTCATAGTGGACGACGGGGGGCTGGATGCCCTGGTCATCTCGTTGGAGCGGCTGGATGCTATCTCTTGCAAAGACGGGCTCCTCACTGCCGGGGCGGGGGCAACGTTCGACGGGATTACTGAATTCTGCGCCGCACACTGCTTGAAAGGACTCTCTTCCTTTGCGGGATTGCCCGGGACTGCGGGGGGGGCGGCCTACATGAACGCACGCTGCTACGGGGTCAGTGCGAGCGACCTTCTGGAGAGCGTCTCCTATGTCAATTTGGACGAAATCAAAGAGGAAAAAAATGGCCCGGATGATTTTGCTCTTGCGAACTTGACAAAAGTGTATCATAATAGTGTGGATGAGTGGGCTTACAAGAAGTCCCCTTTTCAATCTTTCCGTTCCCTTATCCTCTCGGTGGTTTTCCGCGTGGAGGCCGTGGGGATGTCCGGGGATAACGAGAGGGCTATACGCCTGGAGAACGAGGGCTTCAGAGAGGACAGGAGGAACAAGGGTCACTTCCGCGCGCCGAGCGCAGGGAGCGTGTTCAAGAATGACAGGCGCTTCGGCAAACCGTCGGGGCAGCTGATTGATGAGGCAGGCCTGAAAGGCCTGGTCGTCGGGGGAGCGCAGATAGCACCCTGGCACGGTAACTTCATCATAAATACGGGATCTGCGACCGCAGGGGACATAAAGGCCCTTGTGGAGAGGGCGAGGACTGCCGTCATGGAGAGGACGGGCTTCACGCTCGAGACGGAGATTATTTTTGTATGAGGGCGGTGCAGGTTTGCACCGATAATAAGAACGGTAAACAGGCTATTATAGGATATAGAAATGTTACAGCTATCTTTTGTGAAATTTACGGCGGGCTCTTACCTCTTGGTTGAAGGAACGGATTCAAATGACCGTTTTTATATCATTCAGACCGGAAAGGTAAAGTGCTACCATGAGATGCCGGTTCCGGGGGCTTCCGTAAAGAACCTCGGTCCCGGAGACTTCGTGGGCGTTATCCCCTGTATGTCCGGGCATTCCCAGACTGAGACAGTAACGGCCTTGACGGATGTGACGGCAATCGTCGTCCGGCACGACCAGTACCCTGAGCTCATCAGGACTAACAACGCGATAGCGATGAAGATAATCCGCTACTTTGCCCGCGAAATGCGCCTCCTGAACGACACGAGGACGAAAATCACGCTCAAGAAATCCGCGACGGACACCCCTGAGGAGTTGTACAACATAGCGGAGTATTACAATGAGCAGGGCAGCTTGAACATAGCTTCTTATGCCTATTACCAGTACCTCAAGCGCTTGCCTGAAGGTGAGAACGTCGATGCGGCCAAAAAGGCTTTGGTCAGGCTCAAGGGGAAGGCCCATCCCGTGTTCCTTGAGTCCACGCCCGACCTTATCCGTAACTATCCCATAGACTCGATGATTTTCGCTGACTGCCAGTACGGACCCGATATGTTCATCATTCAGGAGGGAACCGTCAAGATTACCAAGGTTGTGGACGGTCAGGAAGTTATCCTCGCCATGCTCAAGAAGGGCGACATGTTCGGAGAGATGGCCCTTCTTGACAGTAAGCCCCGGTCTGCGTCCGCGATTACCCACAGCGACTGCAAGGTGATGGTCGTCAATGCTTCCAACTTCAACATGATGGTAACAAGCCAGCCGGATTTCATAGCCCGCCTGTCCACGATGCTCGCCGACCGTATCTGGTCCATGTACCGCCAGCTGCTCAACGGGCAGCTTACGGACAGCCGCGAGCGCATGATAGACATGCTGGCGCTCCAGCTGGAGATGCGCAAGGTTCCCTTCGAGAAAGGCGCTCCTTTCCAGACGGACTTCACTCCGCAGGATTTGGTCAACCTTGCAGGAATCGAGGCCGCGCAGCAGAAGCAGGCCATTTACGCCCTCTTCTCCGACCAGAACATCAAGGTCAAGGGCGGCAAAATTCAGGTTCCCGACGTGCAGGAACTGGAGAAGCAGGCCGCTTTCTACCGCAAGTCCATGAGCCGCAGGGCTGCCAAGCAGTCGTAAGCTCCCGTATATGTATGGAGGGAAAATGAAAGGGTTCGTTTTTGCCTTTGGCTTTCTTTTTCTCATGTCAGTCTCTTTCCCGCTCGTGGCGCAGAATGCCTTGACGGCTTCCATCGAGGAGGATGACGGCTCCGTGACGGGGACTGTCTCCGGTAAGTCCGGGTCGGCCTCCGTGACGATTTCCGGGCCGACCAAGGGTGACATAGCTACCCGTGAGAAGGGAGGCATCGTGAACCCTGCCACCGGCAAGTCCACTGCTTCCGTGGAGCCTCCCCCCAGCTCGTTCGGCAACGTCTCGATAGGGATGGACATAGAGAGCGTCAAGAAGGCTCTCCTCGCCGACAGAAGGTTCGGTTACCGGGGGGAGCGTGATGTCTCCCTGCTTGCCGGTGAGAACAACAAGCTTATTGAGACGGACGCAGCCCGCTACTCCCCCTATCCCTACCTGGACAGGTGTTGGTTCCAGTTCGTTGATGACAAGCTCTATGTGATGAGCATCAACCTGAACCAGGAGAAGCTGGATCACTACTCCGTGTTCAGCACCCTTTGCGAGAAGTACGGTGCGCCGACTACGCTCAACCCCGAGAAAGCGGAATGGGTCTCCGACAGCATGATTGTCGATTTGGAGCGTCCTCTTTGTCTCAAGTACACTGACAAGGCCGTGTTTGACAAGATTCAGGCTGAGTCCGGCGTGGAAGAAACCGTCGCGGAGCAGAACCGCGAGCAGTTCCTTCAGGGAATTTAGTTTTTCATGAACAGCATCATCCCCGCTATTTCATTTTCCCGCCGCAGGTCGCCGTATGTCTTCCTGCTGGCGGCCGTTTTTCTTTTCCTTCCTTCGTTCATTTCCTGTGACAGCCGTAAGTACAAGCTTCCGGTGAGGGATTTGTGTATCAGCAAGGCGGATGGCGGGCAAGTGACCGTCAGCGCGGAGCTTGCCGTCAAATCCGAGGAGCGGGGCTGGGGATTCATGGAGCGCAAGGTTATCCCCGACGGGACGGGGATGCTCTTTGTCTTCGAGAAAGATCAGATTCTGAGCTTCTGGATGAAGAACACGCCGCATCCGCTCTCAATCGCGTACATCGATTCCAAGGGGAAGATTTCCGACATACTGGACATGACCCCTTACAGCCTGGAGAACATAAAGAGCAGCCGCTCGGTCCGTTATGCGCTGGAGGTGCCACAGGGCTTCTTCAAGGCGAACGGGGTTTCCGTCGGGGACAGCGTGTCCTGCTCGGACGGCCAGTCCCTTAAAGAAATCAAAAACTGATTTTGTCTCCGTCCGTTTATGCCCTTGCATAAATGCAAGCAATTTTTTACAATGAGGCAGATATGAACGGCGATTTAATTGAACAGTTTGTTGACAAAGATACCCTTCAGGCAATGGATTCCCTTTTGAATACCGCCGATGAGGCCGTTGCCAGTGAGGCCGGGGTTAAGCTCTCTGCCAGCTTTGACGGCGGGGGCGGGGCGTTCGGTCTGATAGCCCGGGGGGAAGGCGAGGAGAAGCTGGTCACGAGCTTCCACAACAACCTTGTTCTTTTGATAGAAAAAACCTGGGTGGAAAAATCCGATGTCGCCCTCAAGGCGCAGGTTCTTTACCGGCTTGAGGAGTTCACCAAGTTCATGGGCGACAAAGGCTATTCAGCGGCATATCCTTTCTTTTTCAATATAGTTGATGACGTCGTATACCTGATGTTCGGAGCTCAGACCAAGAGCAAGTCGTTCGATGAGTACGCGATGAGGATTGACCCGGACTTCGGCGTTTTCTGGTGGTACGTTGAGTCTCTTCCGCGGGATGCCAAGTGGGATGACGGCAGGAAGCGTCTTGCCATCCTTCTGGGCATGTATTATCTTGCGAATTTCTAGGGCAGGCGTATATGGATATAGATGCTGTATGCCAAAGACTCAGGGACGGGGCCGGCAAGCTGGCCATGCATACGGCCGCGCAGAAGAACCATGCGCTTGAGTGCGTCAAGAAAGCCCTCGCGCAGAGCCAGGACCTGATTCTGTCTGCCAACGCAAAGGACGTGGAGGCCTCCCGGGAAGCCGGGGTGCCGGAGGCTTTGGTCGAGCGGCTTGCGCTGGATGCCAGGAAGTTTGCTTCGATTCTTCAGGCCCTCGATGTCGTCATCGGGCAGAACGACCCGATAGGTGAGGAGATAGCCGGCTGGAAGGCTCCCAAGGGGATGCAGATACGGCAGGTCAGGGTTCCCCTCGGGGTTGTCGGGATAATCTATGAGTCCCGCCCCAACGTCACTGTCGATGCCTTCGCTCTTGCCTACAAGAGCGGCAATGCCATCCTGCTCCGCGGTTCATCCTCCGCATTGAATTCCAATAAGGCGATAGTCGCCGCCATAGCCCATGGCCTGTCACAGGCTGGCAGCGATGGCGTGCGCGATGCGATATACCTTTCTGATGACGGGAGCCATGAGGACGTGGATCAGATGCTCGGCGCGGTCGGCAAGATAGACGTGCTGCTGCCCCGTGGCTCCTCCCGCCTGATAAATGCCGTCGTGTCAAAAGCCCGCGTGCCCGTCATACAGACAGGGGCGGGGGTCTGCCACCTCTACGTTGATGACGATGCGGACATCAGTATGGCGGTCAACCTGACCCGCAACTCCAAGATGCAGCGGCCGGGGGCATGCAACGCCATAGAGACGCTGCTTGTCAACAAGCGGATTGCCGGGGAATTCCTGCCCGCGCTTGCAAGGGCGCTGGAAGGAAGGGTGCGCCTGCTTGCCGATGAGATTTCCTATCCGCTTCTTCTGGAGGCCTTGCGCAAGAGCGGCATACTGGATCAGAACGGGGAGTGCCTGGATCGGGCGAACAAGGATGACTTCGGCTTTGAGTTCCTGGACTTCACGCTCGCAGTCAAATGCGTCGGGTCGGTCGAGGAAGCTGTTGACTTTATCAACGCCCATAATACCAAGCATTCCGAATGCATTGTCACGAACAACAGGTGGAACGCCCGTTACTTCCAGTCCCGGGTCGATGCGGCCTGTGTCTATGTCAATGCCAGTACCCGCTTTACGGACGGCGGGGAATTCGGCTTCGGCGCGGAGCTGGGCATCAGCACCCAGAAACTGCATGCCCGGGGGCCGATGGGCATAACCGCCCTGACGACGACAAAGTTCCTGATTGACGGTGACGGGCAGGTACGGTAGCGGCGGTCCGCACGTTACAGCTTCTCACCGAAGTAGATTCCTGCCCATTCCCAGCGGCCGTGAACCGAGGGGTCTGAGGGAAAATTCACCTTACGGAAATAGAGGTACCAGACGTTGACGTACCTGTTGCTCCATCCCCATGTGCGGAAGTAGGCCTCGGTCGGGGTGGAGCTGGGATCCAGCTCGTCCAAGCAATGTATTTTGTTTCCCCGCATGTAATCGTGCATGGAGAATGAGTTCTGCGAGTTCTCGTCACTCTCATCCTGCCGCCATGACATGGCGAAGAAGTTCACCTTGGACCTGTACTTGTCCAGTGACCTCCAGTCATACTTGTTTATCGCGGTCGTCACGGCCGCCTTCAGCTCCGAAAGGCTCGCGAAGGTCCAGTCCTTGGACGAGTTGCTGAAGTCGATGAGCTGCTTTGCGCTCGCGTAGGCGTTCGGCCGCCCCTGTATCTGTATGCTCTGCGCGTCAGCCCTGTTCAGGAAAAGGGCGAAGGTCTTGAGCGCCTGATCCCACTCGCCCTCATTCTCGTATTCCAGGGCGAGCCGGTAGTAAATCTCGGTGATGTTGACGTTGTTGGGGAACTGCGAGATCAGCTGGTTGAAGTAGGTGATGCGGTTCTCGCTCGTCTCGCTTATACGGATGAGGTTCTGCAGGCAGAGGAAGTGGACGGACTGCCCCTGTACCATGAGGTCGGAGTAGTTCCTGATTATCCGCTCCAGATAGTAGCGGGCTACGGGGCGGGCGTCATTTTCCAGGTATGCGTTCGCAGTCATCAGGAGCCAGTAGGCGTTGTACTTGTCGTCCGGATTCTTTTCCACCCAGTCGGTCAGGAAGATGACCAGGGAGCTGTAGTCCCTCGCCGCCATCATGGTCTGGGCTATCTGCTTGACGAGGGCGTAGCGGCTGTCTTCGCCGAAGACCCCCTCGTTCAGGAGCTTCTCCAGCTCTGCCTGTGTTCTCTGTGCCTGCCGTATAGTCTTGGACTGCCTGCTTTCTTCCGTCCGGCAGCCCCCGAGCAACATGAGCGCCGCCATGACAGCCGGCGCCAACCTGACCGTAACCTTTATCCCCTTTCGCATATTTAATTTATTGTAATAAAGCGCGGGGATATTGGCAATAAGCTTTTGTTGTTATATAATGCCCGTAATGAAAAATGTAAGGGGATGTTGTCCGTAAATGGCTGCTGACGGCAGGAAGAAGCGTGGCTTTATAAAGCTGCCTCAGACTAAATACCGCAAAGAAGAGAATGCACTGCTCGCAGTGGGCTTGCTGCTCGTGCTGACCGGACTGTTCGTCTTCGTTGGCAAACATGAGGCTTCCGTCAGGCTCTTTGCGTTCCGTCCTGTCATCTGCCTTGGATTGGGCATCCTGCTGCTTTTCACTTCCCTTGCGTTCACGGGCAGCAGCCTGTCTCTTTTCTTCGGGTTGTTCTTCCTCCAGATGGGCGCTGTCCTGCTCATCATGGACTCCGGCATTCTGCCTTGCGGATTTTCGCAAATGTGGCCGACAATAATGATAGCCGCAGCGTTCTCGCTTTTCCCCGCAGGTTTGTACAAGGCCAGGCGGGTGCGGACGGTGTACCTGTTTCCGGCCATCATGATGTTGTTGCTGGGAATCACATTTCTGCTGTTCTCGTTCCATGTCTTCCCCGTCTCGTTCAGGGAGTTCGTGGCGCGTTGCTGGCCCCTCCTCATCATGTTGTCGGGAGGGGGGCTGGTGGTCATTTTCTTTGTCCAGCAGCTGAACGCGAAGGATTTTCCGTACATGGAAGATGATTCGCTCGTAGATGGAGATGAAAGTAGGTGAATAGGAAACGTGCCGCGAACGGATTCGCAAAGGCCGCCTCGTTCCTCTGTGTGCTTCTGTTGCCCCTCTGTGCGCTCAATGCGGCAAAGAAAGGCGAGGAGCCCAAGGCTACCAGCATCCCCCTTCCTGCCGGGGCCAGGGCAAAGGCCCGTTCCGTTTTCTCCGACATAAAGCCCCGCATTATTGATTTGATTGAGGACGGTTCTCCCCGCTCCCTGGAGGTTGCCGCCCGGCTTATGCACCACAGCGATGTCTCGGCATACACCGATAACGAGAAGACCCTCCTGCAGGCCTGCGCCCTTATGATGGAATTCTGCTGGCCTTCTTATCAGGCCAACTGGAACTGTCCCGACATCAGGGGCTCCAATTACTATACCAATGTCATGTTCAGCGTCAGGAACGGGTTGTACGAGGCCCCTGCCAGTGACGAGCTCATTGCCAACCTGCTGCCCTGCCTCTGCCTCTTCTCCGCTCCCAAGAATACCGCGTGCTATGCTTCCGTCGCAGCCTCTCTCGAGAAAGTCCTGGGGCAGAAATCAGCTTCGGTCGCCGCAAACTACATGATGGCGGCCCTTTTGAACAGGCAGGGCAAGAACGCCAAGGCCTTGACCCATCTGAGGCTGGCTCTGGAAAAAGATTCCTCCAACAAGGATATCCTTGCCCTGCAGATGAAAGTCTGCATCGCTCTCGGCAGGTATGATGAGGCGCTGGCGACCGGAGATAAGCTCCTTGCCGCCGATCCGCAGAGCCTGCCCGCGCTGGAGCTCTGCTGCGACGCATATTACGCCAAGGGTGACATGGTACGGGCAGGAGACCTTGCCGCCCAGATACTGATGCTTGACAGCCGGAACGGCAAGTATCTCCTTGTCAGGGCAGAGACGGCGATGGACGGCGGGGACTACGTGAAGGCTTCTACCCTGCTTGACGCGTATTCACGCGGGGGCAAGAGTGACAAGAGCTTTTACCTGCTCCGGTCCCGTTTGCAGAGCGAATGGAACAAGAGCCCTGCTTCGGCGGGAGAGACATTGGGGCAGGCCCTGCTCAAATATCCGGATGATACGGAGCTTATGCTCGCCGCGGCAAAGGTTGCCTCTGACGGCGACATGAAGCTTGTGGGAAAGACTGCGCTGGAATTTGCGCGTGCGGTGCTCAAGAAGGATAAGTCAAACAAGGAAGCCCTGAGAGTATGCATCGCGGAGCTCGCCAAGGAAGGCAGTTATGAGGAGGCTTATGCCCTCTCGAGCGGTTTTAAGGGTGATGTCGCTGTCCTGCACGACCACATAGCGATTTGCCTGGGCCTGGGTAAGAACGATGAGGCAAGGGAGCTCGCGCTTTCCTTCTACAACAAGAACCGCTCGGATCCCGAGGCGCAGAAGTCATATCTCAAGGTGCTTGTAGCCACGGGGCGCAAGGCTGAGGCCGAGGAAATGATTGCCTCCCTTATGGACGGGGCTGACACAGCGCTGAAGAGCTTCCTTTACTACGAGAAGAGTTTTTTGGGCGCGAACGACAAGGAGGCCGTCGCATGCCTCCGCTCCAGCCTGACCCAGAACCCGCGCAATACGGATGCCTTGACCCGCCTGTACGAGATTTACTATGAAAAGCAGGACTGGAAGCGGGCGCAGTACTACTTGAAGCAGGTCGTCGCCTTGAATCCATCTAACAAGAAAGCCCTTGCGATGAGCAAGAAGCTGGATAAGATTATCAACAACTAAGGCTGCTGTCTAGCTGGTCTTTCCGAGTTGCGAGAAGTCCCCGACGGGGGCAGAGAACGCAATGCCGCTGCCGGGCTCCGTCAGGCACGGGAGAGTCCGTATCGCTTCCAGGACAGCATCGCGCTTTTCCTGCGGCACGACAATCATCAGCATCTCTTTCTCGGGAACGATGTGAACCCCGAAGAACTTCGCGTCGTCCTCGCGGGCGGTTCCCCGGGCGTTTATTACCGTGCCGCCGCCCGCACCTGCTTTCCTCGCCGCCGCCATCGCATCATCGGCATAGCCTTTGTTCAGCACGACCGTAATCAGGCTGAGCGAGCCCTGTCCTGACGTTTCCTGTGTGTGTTCCATATTGAATCCTCCTGTTCCGTCCGTGCCGAACGCCGCACCGCTTTTCGTCATACCGTCCGCATCCAGTGCAATGATGTGGCCGAACGCTTTCCTTTCTTTCTGGCATGCCGCCACAACCGAACCGAAAATAGGCCGGTAGTCTTTTTCCGTGGCGAGTATGATGACGAGGTCCCTCGTGCTGTCGCCGAAGCCGAGGGCTGACAGCACTGGGTTTGGGCTTATGCCCCGTCCCATTGTAACCGTGCCGCCGAAGCTTCCTGCCTGCACTGCAGCTTTGGAGACGAGCTCCGATTTGCCATGAGGCACGTTGACCAATATGAGCTTGAAGCTTCCCATTACTTGCCGCCCTCCTTTTTGCCTTTTGCTTTCATCCCGCTCTTTATCCTGAACACGATTCCCAGCACCTGTATCGCAATCAGCGGGGTCATCGCGACGAGGGCGATTATGCCGAACGCTGCCTGAGCACCTCCGTGCCCCCCGGATGCCGTCGCCGCCCCGATTGCGAAGGACAGGATGAAGGTGCTGGTCATGGGACCGGAGGCGACTCCTCCCGAGTCGAACGCGATGCCGACGAACATCGGCGGGCAGACGAGCGAGAGCAGGAGCGCGAGCCCGTAGCCCGGCAGCAGAATCCACCAGAGGCTGAACGAGTAGATGATGCGGAGCATGCAGAG
>CACYDQ010000113.1 GCA_902773215.1 uncultured Spirochaetaceae bacterium
CAACCTCGCGATGACCGGTGAGCTGAGCCTGACGGGGCAGGTGCTCCCCATTGGCGGCCTTCGCGAGAAGACCGTCGCCGCCAAGCGGAACAAGATAAAGACGATTATCATCCCCAAGGCGAACGAGCGCGACCTGGAGGACATCCCCGCCCACGTCAAGGAGGGGCTCAAGTTCATCCCGGTGAGCCGTGCCGAGGAAGTGATGCAGCTCGTGTTCTAGTTTAGGAGTGAGATGATTATGGAATTCGATTTGGACAAGATATTTAGGGCTCGGCGGGAGAAGATGTTCTCCTACCTGAAGGAGCACGGACTTGCGGCGGCGGTGTTCGAGGACAGCGAGGACGGGCGCGACCTGTCCGTCCGCTATTTTACGGGGCATCCAAGCGACGCGCTGCTCGTGCTGACGGCTGACGGCGCGGAGTGCCTCTGCCCCTGGGACGAGAATTTGGCCGCCAAGAAAGCCCACATCGGCAAGATGATTCCCTACACCCGCTATGAGCGGGCGGCGGAGAAGGCGATTCCCGCGCTGCTCGCCGAGGCCGGATGCCCGGAGGGGGGCAGGGTTGCCTTTTCGCCGGACATCTCCCACCAAAACTTCTGCAAGTACGAGAAGGCTTTGTCTGAGGCGGGCGGCCGTTGGAAAATCGAGTGTGAGGGGGATTCCGCCCACGAGTACGTCGTTTCCCTCCGCGCCCGCAAGGACGAGTACGAGATATACTGCACGAGGCAGGCCGCCCGCATTACGGACGCGATGACGGAGGTCATCCAGGGCAAGGTCCGGTCGGGGGAGTTCGCCAACGAGAGCGACGTCGCCCTCTACATAGAGAAGCAGCTCCGGGCTGACGGCTGCGAGCGGACGAGCTTTGACACGCTTGCGGCGGGGCCGGACCGGTCGTTCGCCATCCACGCCTTCCCCGGCTACACGGGCGGCTCATGGGGCACCCGCGGGCTTTCCATCTTGGACTACGGCGTGTGCTACGAAGGATATGCGAGCGACTGCACGATAACGATAGCTCGCGGCCCCCTGTCCAAAGAGCAGGAGAAGCTTCTGGACTTGGTGGAGACTGCCGCCGCCGAGTGCCGGAAGCTCTACGTCCCCGGCGGCAAAGTGCGGGCTGCCTCTGCGAGGGCGGACGAGATTTTCGCCGCCGCGGGCCTTGCCATGCCGCACGGCCTGGGCCACGGGACGGGACTCCAGATTCACGAGGCCCCCTTCGTCAGCAAGAAGTCCGACGACAGCGTCCTCTTCCAGAGCGGCAACATCGTCACGCTGGAGCCGGGTCTCTACGACCCTGCGCTCGGCGGCGTGCGGCTTGAGAACGACGTCCTCATCACCGACATCGGCAACGAGGTCCTGACTCACTCCCGGATTTTCAGGCTGTAGGGGGAAAGCGGGCGCGGGGTATTCTTGGAATCGTTGCCGTGTGGGAAGAGAACTTTATCGTTCCCTCCCCGGGAGCAGGGCGATGAGGGCGAGCGAGAGCAGGTAGGGGAGGGCGAGTAGGACGGAGGATGGGACGGAGCGGAATGCCGCGTAGTTCTGTATGTTGGAGCTGAGCCATTCCGCGAGGGCGAACACGAACACCGCCGGTATGAGGGCTGCGGTATTTTTCCGTGCGAGGAACACTGCGGCGAGCGCGGTCCAGCCTCTGCCGCTTGAGACTCCCGGCACGAATGACGAGAGGCGGAGGGCGAGGACGCAGCCACAGAAAGCCCCGTCCGCCGCCGCGATGAGCCAGGCGAGGCTCCGGTAGCGTGCCGTGCGGATTCCCTGCGCTTCCAGCATGTCCGCATCGCTCCCGGTAATCCTGAGCGCGAGCCCGGGCCGCGTGAGAAGCAGGAAGGCGACTTGAAGCAGAGAGAAGGCGTAGCAGGCGATGCTCGTCACCGTCCGTGCCGCCGCCGGGTCAAATTTGAACGCGGGGCCGTACAATACCCCCCTCGTGCCGAACAGCACCGATGAGAGCAGGGAGACTCCCGCACCGAAGAGCATGTTCATCGCGAGTGAGACCAAGAACATGTTTGCGTTAAAGCGGGATGCGGTCTTTTCCAGGGCGAGCACGAGCACCATGCAGATTATGAGCGTGAGGAGCACGGCAAGGACGGCGTTCCCCGTTCCGACCGTCAGCGCGTAGCAGAGGAATGCCCCCAGGTTTATCATGTATTCCAGGAACATTGCCATGCGCCCGGCGTATTCGCTTATCAGGGCTCCGAGAGTGACGACGAGGAGGGGGGCGGCAATGTTCACGATTGAGATGGCGACGTTCATTTCTTGCCTCCCGTGGAAGCGTTCTTACTGCTTTTGACTCTCTTGATGTATGTCAGGGAGACGGAGAAGAGGATTATCCCCTGCACGATTCCCGCTATGTCAAAGCCGAAGCCCTGCGTCAGAGACACGCGGGAGGCCGACGTGAATATCCATGCGAGGAGCAGGGACACGGGTATGGCGGAAAGCGGGTTTGAGCCGGAGATGAGGGCGACGTTGAGCGCGTTCCAGCCCATGTTCATGTAAAAACCTTTGTGGCAGGTGTAGTAGCATCCGACGACCGCGAAGAAGCCTGTCATGGCGTGCAGCGCGCCAGAGATGGCGAGCGAGCTGTATGAGTTGGCCGCCGGGCTGTATCCGGCGAAGCGGGCAAATGTCGGGGCGGTCCCCCACACCTGCATCCGCGAGCCGTAGCTGCTCCGGTACATCACATGCCATGCGACGAGGCAGACTGCAATGGCGACGAAGAACGACAGCGACAGGGGGGAGGGGGGGAGTATCTGGGGAAGCCGGTATGTTTCCGCGATGTAGGGGAGGGCGAGCAGGTTCGTCATGCTCGCCGAGCCGCTCGACGTGATGAGCCCATCGATAACCGGGATTGCGGCTGCGGAGACAAGGAAGCTGGTCAAAAGGGGCCGTGCCGCCCGCTTCTCCTTGAGAAAGGCGGACACGCCCGCCATCGCTGCGCCCGAGGCGGCGGACAGGAGCATGGCCGCGGGGATGGCAAGGACCGCCGGAAGCCGGAGAGCGTTCAGAACAAGGCATGCGGTGAATCCGCCAAGGTATACCTGCCCCTCGCCGCCCAAGTTCATGTTCCCGCTTTTTATCGATATGGCAGAGCCTGTTCCCGCCAGCATGAGGAAGCTTGCCGTGCTGAGCATGCTGCCGAAGTTGTAGGCGGACGTGAAGCTTCCCAAAAAGAGGCTCTGCAATGCTGCCACCGGAGTTTTCCCGAAGATGAGTATGAGGGCGCAGCAGGCGGCCAGCGCGATGAGGATTGTCGCCGCCGCCCGGGTCAGCTGCATACCGTCCTGCCCTTTCATGCCGACCCCTTGGAATCTGTCGAGAACAGCAGCGTGGTCATGCCGCCCTCAAGTCCGTAGACGCGGGAACAGCGCGAGAGGGGAAAGTCTTCTGCCCCGAGCAGCAGTATTGCCTTGCCCTGTGAGGCGAGCGTCTCCAGCTTCCTGCACAGACGGCCTTGGGACGCTATGTCAAGCCCGTGCATGGGGTTGCAGAGGATGAGGAAGTCCGGCTTGGTGGAAAGCTCCCGCGCTAGGATGAGCCGTTGGAGCATGCCCCCGCTGAGGGCGGAGCATTTCTCGCTGAGGTCTATCGTTATGCCCGCTTCAGCGACGAGCGAGCGGGCGAGCTTTTCCTTATCCTTTTCGCTCGTTGCGTACACGCTCAGCATCTGCAGGACGGTCAGCGCAGGATTGGATGCCCGGTAGTTTTTGTCCGAGGGGACGATGGCCCCGCCGTGCTGCCGTATGAA
>CACYDQ010000114.1 GCA_902773215.1 uncultured Spirochaetaceae bacterium
CCCGCCCCTTCATGACGGCGGGAATCAGCAGGGCGGCGGACAGGCATGCCTGCCCCAGTATGTAGCTTTCCAGTATGCCCGGCGTCTGTCCGGCGGACTGCCATGACGCGGAATGCTGCGCCCGCATCTGGTTGACAAGGTGTGTCCCGTGGAAGAGCGCGCCCCGGAAACGCCCGTCCGCCATCGTAAAGTGTATCATGTCATCCGCGGGGAGCGCCCGCAGGAACTCCGCAAGTTCCGTGTCCTGAATCTCAGCCTTTATCATCGATTTATCCCCTGTTACCTCTTGCCTACCGCAATTTCCTGAAAATCTTCTCAAGCACGCCGTTGAACTCGTCCGTCGAGTAGCGCAGGTGCTTGAGGAACGAGTTGTCCTCAAGGGAGCCCAGGACAGTGTCCCGCTCCTTCTTGTTCCTGAAGGTAATCGAGCGGAAGAAGTCCGTGTAGTCCTTCTCGCGGGACGTTATGGAGGACTCCAGCATATTCATGGAGACGTAGGCGACATCGTTCGTGATGTCCTTGTATACTTCCCGGTCGAATTCCTCGCTCGGCCTGCTGTAGAGCTGCTCCAGAAGATATATCGCATACCGTGCCTTATAGTCCGTGTAGGACTTCTGGCACTCGTCATAGAAGGCATGCACCCCGGCCCAGCTCTTTATGCGGCCAATCTTGACCAGGGAGAACAGCTCGTAGACCTTGGAGGAAGGAATGACCTGGCCGCCGGCATTCATCCAGCTGGTGTAGAGGGGCAGCGCCTTGATAGCCTCCATGTCGGCTTTTCCCAGCTCCTCGATTCCCCGCTCCAGCCCCCACTGCATCAGGCTCTCGACGGCAAAATATTTCATAATCCGCCGGTACTCCCGGTAGGCCTGGGCGGGTTTCTCGATAATCGCGCCGTGCTTGCGCTGGCAGCGGTCGTCTAGGAGGAGGAACTTGGCCTCGGAATTCTGGTGCAGGTAGTCCTTGGCTATCTGCCGCATCTCATCCTCGCTCCTCGCCCCGGCGGCCTTCTGCCTTGTTTCGAAGAGGTACTCAGGACGCGGATTGTGCAGGGTCATATCGTTGAGCGCCTCTTTCGGCAGCTTGAGGTAGCGTTCAGTCAGCTCGATGAGCCTCCTGATGGCGGCCTCCACCTCCTGCATGGTATCCGGCGCGAGGGGGTCGGTCTCTATGTGCTGCACCTTCACCACCCTCTTGTCGCGGGCGGAGAACTTGTACTTATTGCGGACTATCGCGAACATATTGTAGATGAACCAGTAGGCCGGGATGATGTGGACGGCCCCGTCCTCGCCACCGGTCGCGACGAGCGAGAAGGGGTAGGTGATGTTCAGCTCGTTCTGGTAGCTGCCCTTGGAGACCAATACGAAGGAGGCGAAGCGGGAGTCGTACTTAAAGTCCGAGCAGAGGCCGGGCCAGAACCCCCGCCCCGCGACCATTTCCCCGTCGGGCGAGCGGGAGTTGTGGTTTGAGCCGATTGTGGCGGCGGAGGCCACGTTGCTCTGCCCCATCACGGTCGCCGCAATGAGGAAGGAGGAATTGTGGTGCTGTTCATGGAAGGGGAAAATCAGGTTGTTCAAAAGCTCGCAGCAGGAGACCGTCGAATTGTCCCCGAGGAAAGAGTTCAGGAGGCGCGCCCCGTACTTCAGGTGGCAGTTCCGCCCCATGACGAAGCGGACGGCGACCGCCTGGTAGAAGACGTGGCTGCCATAGCCCATGATGCCGTTGACCATCTCCACGCCCTCGCCTATCTGGCTCGGCTCCTGCTCGCTCGACAAGACAGTGATGTTCTTGAGCTTGAAGGCTCCTTTTATGTAAGCGAATGACCCGATTCTCGCATCCTTGAGCAAGGTGCAGTTCTTTATGACGACGTCGTCCTCGACAATCCCGAAGGTGTTGTTCTTGCCGTCGTTGCCCGCCTCTGTCAGCTCCACGAAGCGGCTCATCAGGAGGGAGTCCTCGCGGAAACGGGACCAGAGGAATGCGTCCGCCGCTATCATGTCAGTAAAGGCGAGGATTCCCCGGTTGCCGTTCTCGTTGCCGACCCCTATCCAGATGCGGTTCTCCTCGCCCTCGCCCTCCTTCAGTATTCCCTCGCCGAACTTGGAGTGCTTGGTGCAGCTCATCTCCTGCACGTTGAAGAGCATGACCCGGTCTCCTATCTTGTAGTTGGACAGGTAGCCCACATTGTGGATCACGCAGTCGTCCCCGATGACGACATCGTAGAGGACCGAGCGGTAAATCCCGGTGTTCAGCTCCAGGTCGTGGAAGCGGAGGGTGGCCGGGCGGACAAGTCCCAGCACGATGACCCCGTTGAACACCGACCAGCTGATAAGGGAGGGATTGAACTCCCCCTCCCCCTCGGGGACGAACACATTCTGCCAGTCCGGGTCGGAAGAGACGTTCCCGTTCCGCAGCAGCACGGATATTTCATCAGGGGTAAGGTGCCTTTTGCCCGCGACCTTCCTGGCCAGACAAACCGGTCCCCCCCTGTCTTTGAGCAGCGTAACTTTCGGCATGGGGGGAATTATAAAGATTTTGCAAGCCTTTTGCAAGTTTGCGCAATATGCTATAATATATCGCTATGAAAAGACTCTTTCAGGCCATGCTCGCATCCCTGCTGATTCTCTGCCCTCCGGCACTGTCCGCACGGGAGACATTCCTGCCAAACCTGCACATATATACGCTGGACTCCGGTTTCATGATATTCATAAACGAGGAGAAGAACTCCGCCATGCCCCACGTGGAGCTCGCCTGCCGCTCAGGCTATTCCCACCAGACGAGCGCGGACGCGGGCTTCTATGAGCTCTACTACAAGCTCTTCCTGAGCACGGCGGACAAGGACTTCCTTTCGGACTGCCCCATCAGCTCCTCGCTGACCGCGGACACGGTAGCGTTCTCCTGCGACATCACGCCGGACATGCTCGACGAGACGATACGGCAGCTCTACAAGTGCGTCGCGGAACCATCGTTCGCAGACACGGAGATACAGAAGCAGTACAAGCAGATGAAAGAGAACATAGCCGGCTACCAGAAAAGCCCGGCGGGCTTCCTGAACAGCGCGATAGAGTCCCGGATGTTCCCCGGGGAGCCCTGGAAGCAGAACTTCGGCATAAACCTGGAGACCTTCAGCTCCTACAGCCTGACGCAGGTGAAGGGCTTCCTGGAGTCCATCCGCCAGGCTTACTACACGCCGGACAACTCTATCCTGATTATCACCGGGAACGTAGATGCCCAGAAGACGGCACAGACCGCCTCGGAATGCTTTTCCCGATGGAAAACGGCTTTCAGCGGCAGTACCAGGAAAAACGGGAGCCTGTTCTCGGCCAAGCAGCGTAAGTTCGTCCTGTCATCCCCGATATTCTCCAAGGACATGACGCAGATTGCCATACAGTACACGGACTTCTCCGAGGCGGAAGCCAAGACTGCGGCAAGGGCGTTCAACCTGGGGGACTCCCCTTTCGTCGCCCTGCTGACCGGGGAGAAGTCTCTCGGCATACGGGGCGAGGGATACATTTCTTCCGGATTCTCAAGCGAGGCGGGAACCAGCAGGGTCATCCTGCAGGGAATCATGGAAGCCCCCTACTCCTTCATGGACAATGATGAGCCTCCGGCCCCCGGGCTTCTGGAGAAAGCAACCCCGGCATTCCAGTCGGACGCGTTCATAGAGAAGACGAAGGAAGCCCTCAAGCTGACAAAGAAACAGTTCGACACGGCGCGGGACAAAGTTGCCGCCGACCTGAACATGGGGAGCGGGGGCAGCAAGGGGCTTGCGGACGCGATTGTCGGCTTCTGGGCGCAGAAGCAGGGCGTCCGGGCGGAGAACTTCTATTCCACATTCCTCGCCTACTACGACAGCATCAGGAAGCTTGACCGCCAGACCTTTGCAGGAAAGATAGACAGCTCCAGCCCCTTCGTGTTCGCGATGGTCAATGATGCGGTTTACGAAGCGAACAAGGAGGAATTCAAGGAACGGGGATACGAGCTTATCACCGAGGACAACGCGGCCTGGTACCAGCTCGCGGGCTACAAGCTCGACGGAAACGGCGCAAACGGAACTGCCCCGGGCACGGAAGGAGCAGACAAGAAAGTTCCCTTCAACCCCGCCACCTGGTCGTCCTACTACATAGACAACATCAGGAGCCTCAGCTCCACCAAGCTGTCCAACGGAATTCCCCTCGTGGTCAAATCAAACCCGGGCAGCCAGACCGTCCTCACCTCTATAGCGATATCCGGGGGCGAAAGCGCGAGCCCCAAAGGCAAGCACTTTCTCCGCACCCTGCTGATAAATGCGTTCGCAAGCTGCATACAGGACGAAATGATAAAGATGCGGGACGGAGGCCTCTTGTCAGGGGAAGTGCGGATAAACGCATGGACGACCGAGGTGACCAGCTACATCACGATGGAGTGCATGGCCTCCGAGTTGGAGCGCGCGCTGACCGCCCTCGTCAACGCGATAGTCTACGGCGACATCCGCCCCCTGTCCGCCGACCAGCTGATAAGCAACCAGAACTACCAGACCAGGCTCAAGACCGACTCCCTGTCCTGGCAGCTCAAAAGCAATGCGATACGTCACATGTACAAGGACAGCCGCTATGCCGACATCTTCGATATTTCGGAGACCGAGGAACTCAGCTCCACGGATTTTCAGTCGATTATCCTCTCCTACACGGAGCTTTTGGACGCAGCCCTCTACTCGCTCGTCATAGCGGGAGACACAGACGCGCAGGAAGCACGTGAGATGGCAGAAAAGACGCTCGGAGTACTCAGGATGCAGAAGGACAGGGAAGTTACCTTCATACCCCACCCTTCCTATGAGGCGAAGACGCTGGACATCGCGCTCAAGCACACCTACACGTCAGACCTGGATCCTGCGCTGGCCCCCAAGGAGTCACCCCTGCTCATCCCGACAAAGAAGTACTACGATCCCATGCAGTTCTACTTTTCCGCCCCGGAATACGGAACACAGCGGGAGTTGTTCAATGCCCTGCTCCTGGAGCTGGAGAAACTGACCGAGGAAGACCTGGGGGAAGGATATGAATGCAGGACGGAGCTCGCCACAAGCATAGTCAACGTGGGTATGATAGAAGCGGAACGGCTGATACACAAGAAGAGCTTCATCAATTCCTTCACAGCGGCGAGGACCAAACTCGCATCTCATCTCAAAAACGAGGATGAGGCTGTACGGAATAAAGCGATAGCTGACATACGGCGGCTCTGGAACCGCAGCGTGATGATTATGACCCAGACAAACGACGGGACAGCGAGGCTGATTCAAGACGGGATACTGGACGGGAACAAGAGCCTCTACCTGGATTCCTACATTGTCATGCAGAACGCGACGGCGGCGGACTTCAGCAAGATACTGGACCGCTACTTCCCGGAGAGCGGCTACCTGCGGCTTTTCTCAAAGGACTCGCAGGAATAGCCGCCTCCAAGCTAGGCATCCAAATGGATCATATTGCCGCCGTCTTCCTGCCGGGCGTAGACCGAACGATGGGCGCGGTATGGATTCTTGATGCCGCCTATGTCACGCCGTATATCCAGCATGCGGACGCGCAGGAGCTTCTGGTTCTTTATGTTCTGTGACACGACCTGTGCCCTCAGGGCAACAAGGTCGTCCTGAATCTTGTTGACGGGGATTGTATCCTCCGGGTTATAGGTCGCGGCATGGGACTTTTCATAGAGCCGCTGCATCGGGACGATAATCTTCTGCAAGGAGCCGATGTTCTTGACAATCTGGTTCGCAAGGTCAGCGTGAGCCATAATCGCCTCCGCATCATCCTCGTTTATTTCGGTCTCCTGCATCTCCAGGATACGCAGGTATTCCTGAAACTTATCCCGCTGTTGTTCCAGCAGGTAGCGGAAACGCCTCAGTATGGCGACACGCTCGTCAAATTCCCTCTGGTCAAGCTTCTCTCTCATTTTCCCCTCCCGGTGAAATGCTTCTGCCGAAAGCCCCCCGGCTTTCAGCCGTTAATAGAAATGGCGGGGGTATCGGCTGCCATCTGTACCTGGGTATTCGCCAGGCTGTTGGCCGCCTGTATCCATGAGTTCAGAAGGTCGGAGAGCATCTTGTGCACGCTCTCGAGCGTCCTCTTGTCATGGCTCAACGACACGGAGAGAAGCTGCTTGTTGAAGAAGATGTAGAGGGACATAAGGTTTTTCGCTATGTCCCCGCCCTTCTCCAAGTCCAAGCTGGCCTCCAGCTCCGAGATAATGTCGGAGGCTTTCTGTACCTTCTGGCCGAATTTCTCTATGTCGCCGGGTTTGACCTTGTTCTCGTCGTCAACAAGCGCGATGGCCTCCTCCAGCCGGGAGACCGCACCTTCGTAAAGCATGACCACAAGTGAACCTTGGCTCGCCGTCTTTACTCCGATTTCTTGATAAGCCTTGAAACCATTGTTCGCGCTATAACCCATTTTTCTCCACCATATAAATGATAAATCCCTGTCCGTGCGAATGTCAATGACGTTTACGCGTTCACAGCCTCAAGGTCAGCAGGGGTCTCCATCTTGGTCAGGTAGCCCGTGCGGATGCAGCTGTCAAACAGAGTCTTAGAGATGTAGTCAGTGGTAACGTCATTATATCCGTCCTTGTCGCGGACGATGCGGACCACATAGCCGTCATCCAGCTCGCGGACAATGGTCATGTAATCAGTTGACTTTCCCAAACTTTTTACTGTATAACTTGCCATAATAATCTCCTTTACCCATTAGATTTATTACATCTAGCTTTATTTTCGGTACTGGGAAATGACCCTTTAGGGTTTTTTGACTTTCACAAAGGGGTGAAGCAAGGAGGGAAACATGCTTTTCTGCGACGCGCACTTCCACGCCGCCTGCTGCAAAGGGCTTGCCAGTAAGGATTTGGACGGCTATCTGGGAGCCTCCTGCGCCCATTTTATAGAAGAATTCGGGCGGCAGGAAAAGCTTGTAAAGGACTCCGGGGGGCACATTCTCCCCTTTTTCGGCATGCACCCCCAGCTGCCCCTGCTTGAAAATGCGGATTATATGGAAGAACTTCTCCGGGACAAGCGGATTGCCGGAATCGGGGAGACGGGATTCGACCTCTTCACGCCAGAATTCAAGGCGAACTTGAAAGCCCAGGAGGAGGCCTGGAACGTCAGCCTCGCCCTCGCCGCCGAATATGCAGTCCCGATTGTCGTCCACGACCGCAAGGCCCTCGACCTCATCTTCCGGGACGCGGGCAAGCTCAGGGTCCTGCCCGCCGTTATCTTCCACTCCTTTGCCTTCGGCCCCCGGGAAGCCCTGTCCATACTGAATCACGGGCTGAACGCATACTTTTCGTTCGCAAAACAAATCCTCAACGGCAACAAGAAGAGCCGCGCCTGTGTGGGAGAGCTGCCCCTTGACAGGCTCCTGCTGGAGACCGACGCCCCCTACCAGACCCTGCGGGGAGAAGATGCGACGAACCCAATGGAGATACAGCGGGTGTACGCCGAGGCAGCCGCCATACGGGGAATGTCCCAGGAGGAGCTTGCCGCCGCCCTGCTCAGGAACTTCCAGAAAGCCTACGGAGCTCGTAAAGACTAGGCATTATCCGGGCTTTGTGTTATACTGAGCGTGGGCAACAGTGACTATGAATGAAAGAGATATTTTCAAGTATGGTGAAGAGATACTGCACAGCATAAACAAGGCTGCCGAGACAGGGAACTTCTCCAGCCTCAGCGACGACGTACGGCGTTCCATCAGCGGGGCCGCGACATCCTTAAGCTCCAGCCTCAGCTCGGAAATACGGAACAGCGTGAAATCGGGACTGCAGAACGCCTTTTCCCCCAAGGATGACCAGCGGACACCCTTTTTTGCCGTAAAGGTCAACAAGTACTCCACCAACATTTCCGGCATGATTAAAATCATCATCGGCTCCCTCATCGATTTCATCATGGGGATACTGATTTTCGGGTGCATCGTCTCGCTGTCCGACGGAACTGAAAGCCTCAAGGAGGACATAGGCCCGCTCATTTTCGTCATCCTGGCTTTTATAGGAGGGACGTGCCTCATCCTGTCCGGGAAAAAGAAACGCGCGCTTGTGAAAGATTTCTTTTACTTCGGTAACATCATCGGGAACAGGGCATACGGCACGGTGAAGGAGCTTGCGGACAGAACGGGCAGGGATCCCGAATATATCATCCGGCAGATAAAAAGAATGAAGCAGCAGGGCTGGCTGCCATACGCCTCGCTGGACAAGGCGGAAACGACCCTCATGCTGACCGACGAGGTCTACAAGGAATACCTCAGGAGCACGGCGTATGCCGAACAGCATCAGCAGGAGGAAGCCCCCCAGCAGCAGAACGCCAGCACGGACGAAGAGCCGGAGAAGGTTGACTACTACACCATCGACCCGAAGCTGCCCAAAGACGTGCAGGACATCCTGAAAGAAGGCATCGAATACCTGCATAAGATCCGCTATTTCAACGACCTGATTCCCGACACGGAGACCATGTCGGACAAGCTGTACACCCTTGAGGCGACCGCCCTTTCGATTTTCAAAAAACTGAGAGAAACGCCGGACATCGCGGGGGACCTGCGGAAATTCATGTCCTACTACCTTCCCACCACGGAGAAGCTGCTGCAGAGCTACGTGAATTTGCGGAAACAGTCGCAGTCCATCGAGAACATCGCGAACGCCCAGAAAGAAATCGAGGAGGCGACGGACGTCATCAACGACGCGTTCGTCAAGCTCTTGAACCAGCTGTTTGAAAGCACCTCATGGGATATCGCATCTGATATTTCCGTGATGAAAACGATGATGAAACAGGACGCGCTTTTATAAATGAACATCTCTAAAGGCCCGCTTTTCGCGGCTTTTTGGAATCACGTATACAGGAGTACATTATGGATTTGGAATTCAAAAGCGAAGCACCGAACTTGACCTTGACGCCGACACTGACTTTTGATGCGCCTCCGGCACCAGCCGTGGTAGCGCCTGCCGCACCTGCCCCACAGCAGGAAAAGCCGAAAGAGGAAATACCCCTCACCCCGGAGGAGCAGGCACAGGTCGAGGCATTCTCCAAGCAGATAGACCTGGCAAATTCCTCCGCCATCCTGAATTATGGAGTCGGCGCACAGAGAAAGCTTTCCAGCTTTTCGGAAAAGGCGCTTGAAGCCGTCCGCACCAAGGACATGGGCGAAGTGGGCGACATGATTACGAACCTCATCGGCGAGCTCAAGGGTTTTGAGATTGACGAAAAGGAGAAGGGGCTGAAGGCCATCTTCAAGAAAGGCTCCAACAGGCTGACAGCAATGAAGGCAAAGTATTCAAAGGTGGAGACGAACGTAAACGTCATCACCACGGAGCTTGAGCGGCACGAGACCACCCTGCTCAAGGATGTCGCGATGCTCGACCAGATGTATGCGGCGAACCTC
>CACYDQ010000115.1 GCA_902773215.1 uncultured Spirochaetaceae bacterium
TGGTCGCTCGGAGTCGATGAGCCTGAGATACAGAGCGCGGGCAAGGATTCCGTGCAGTTCGAGAACTACGGCGGCCCCCATGCGGTCATCGAGACCGCGGCAGCGATAACAAACATAGGAACGGAACTTGGCCGGGTAATCGCACAGGACCTGACAGCCCCGGTAACCGCAGGGGCCGGCGGAAAATACACGGTCATCCATGCCGTTGACCCGGAGACAGAGGAAGGGCTGGACGCGGACATCATGCTCCTGAACCCCAACGCCGGGGTTGACCACATCAAAAACCTCCGCCGCATCATCACCGGCTACCTGGAGGCGGCCTACGGCTACGACAGCGAGGACGCGGAGACAATCTCCGTCTTCGTCACGGTCTACAATGCCGTCTACCGGGGCCAGCTGGACTACTTCGCGGAGAAGTACAAGAACGCCGTCATAGACGAGCTTGACGAGGAGAAAGTCGGGCTCAGCACAGTCTGGTCAGAATGGCCGGGCAACACGCAGATTGTCATCCCGCTGAACGACCCCGAAAGCGGCATATCCTCCGTGGACACGACGACTATCAGCGACGAGCAGGTGGTCGAGGCCCTGAGGCAGGACGAGGACAAGGGCATAGAGGCCCGTCAGGCCATGACCGAGATAAAAGAGAAAGAGGCGACCACGGCAACCCAGCGGGCACAGGACGCGCAGAAGGAAGCCGCAGTCATGAAGGTAGAGGCCAAGGAGGCCGCGACTCCGGAAGCAAGGGAGGCTGCGACCCAGAAGGCAGAGGAAGCGGCGGCCACGGCGACCAAGGAGCAGCAGCTCGCCGACAGGAAAAACCTCGAGGTCAAAGAAGAGAGGCAGGAGATTGCCGCCGACATCGCGGAGATTCCCCCGGAGGTGGACACGAGCAACTACGTCACGGGGCTCTTCGGGGCGGATGATGCGAGCGGCCTCTACACGCTGATGACCGTGGACGGCGCGACAGGAGAGATTATCAAGTCTTCTCCCGTGACGGAGATTCACGGAAAGAATACCTATATGGTCGAAAAAGTGACCGCCAGGCAGGAGGACGGCACGATCGGAATCTTCGCATCCCTGTTCATCGCGGTATGCGGTACCAACGACGGGCATTCCGCCGTCAGGCTCTGCCTCATAGACCCCGCAAGCCTGGAAATTGTCGCATGGAGCGAAGAGACCCTCTCGGAGTCCAGCGAACTGCTCAGGTCCGGGGACAGCTTCTACGTCGTCGTTGAGGAGGACGGGGAAGCGTACATTGCGGCCTACAACAAAGACCTGACGCAGACCGCCCGCAGCGAGCGGACAGTCAAGGCGACAACCCCGCTCAACCTGATTAACCGGGGCCTGCTCGTCACTTCCGGGGACGGAGACCCCCTCCTCCTGAGCACGGGCACGCTCGAGCAGATTTGGTAAGATAACGCACAGTACAAAAAGCCCGTGGTCTGGCCTTGCGCCGGTCACGGGCTTTTTTGCGTTCGGAAGAGGCTCCTCCGTCATGAAGCTGGCAGAGGCATAGATTGTCGTCAGGCTGGTCAGTCTACGGCAGGATGCCCCATAATTCTACAAAGCCAATGCCGCGCCTTGTAACGTCCCTCCTTTTCTGCTAGAATAGCCCCTGTTTATGGCTACGAATGACATCACACCCGGCACGAACACAATCGTTTTATATAAATCATCCGCCGCAATCATCACTGACAAAGGCGAGAACGGGAAGTACCCCATCCGCTACCAATCCACCCCGGCGACGGCAAGCAAGCCCGCCGCATACTCCCAGCAGAGCGTCCGCACCAAGGACTTCACCGTCCTGAGCGGAAGCACGGCATCCTCGCTCGAGAAAGTGCTGGACTGGGCGGCCCAGAACGCCCCCTCCGAAGAGGAGATGTACAGCAAAAATTCCGGCAACGCCCTCGCTGCCCAGGTCAAGGAGTGCTACGAGCTTCTGTGCTCCGACGAGGAGACGGCGAACGCCTCCCACTCATTCGAGGATTTGGTGTCGCTCTTCCGGGGCGAGGTGAAGGCGGACGAGTGCTGGGGCAACTACCTCGCGCTCAAAAACACGGTCTACTTCAAGCAGGACCTCAAGGCACAGCTTGACGGCAAGCTCGTGTTCAGCCCCCGCCCCCAGGCCGAGATTGATGAGCTGGTAAAGAAGGCAGACGCAAAGGGACAGGAAGCCCAGAAGCGGGAGGAGTTCCTTGCGCGGCTCAAAGAGCGCAAGCTGCTGCCCGAGGACTCCATCTTCATGACCGACGTGGAGAACCTCGCCTACGGCCAGACGGACAAGAGCCGGACGATGCACGACGCGCACCTCAAGGAGACCCCGGAGAACGCCCACAAGCTCCTTCTGGAGACGGGAATCTGGGACATCACACGGAACCCCTACCCCATCCGCTGGGGGCTCAGCATGAAGAGCGCGACGGAGGGGCTCGCATCCCCGCCAGACGAGGAGCGCTTCGCCGTGGAGGGAATCTCCTACGCAATAGACAACGAGTATTCGACGGACCCCGACGACGCGGTCGCATGGGACGGGACCTATCTTTGGGTGCACATCGCCGACCCCGCAAGCACGGTCGCCCCGGACAGCTCGATTGACAAATCCGCGCGGGCACGGGGAGCGACGCTCTACCTGCCGGAAGGGGCCGCCCGCATGCTCGCCGAGGACTGCCTGGAAGACTACGCGCTCGGTCTCACGGAAAAGAGCCGAGCCCTGTCATTCCGCATCACGCTCGACGCTGACGGCAACATCGCCGACTGCGCAGTGCTCAAGACGATGGTCAACGTCAAGCGGCTGACCTACGCGCAGGCGGACACGATGAAAGACAGCCCGGAGCTGAAACCCCTCTTTGACATAGCGCGGAAGAACATCGCGCGGCGGGTCAAGTCCGGGGCGGTGATGATAGACATCCCCCAGGTGCACATAACGCTGGACGAAAACAAAAAGGTTTCGATAGAGCCGGACGAGCGGGCGGAAAGCTCAGACATGATACGGGAGATGATGCTGCTCGCCGGGGAAGGCGCGGCCCGCTTCGCATTCCAGAACCGCATACCCTTCCCCTTCATCAGTCAGGACGCGCCGACTTTGCCGCAGGACTTGCCCGAGGGCCTTGCCGGGCAGTTCCGCCTGAGGAGGTGCATGCACAGGCGGTCAGTCGGCATCTCGCCCGCCATGCACTGCGGCCTGGGCCTTGCGATGTACACGCAGGTGACGAGCCCCCTCCGCCGTTACAGCGACCTCATAGCCCACCAGCAGCTGAGGGCCTTCCTGGACGGCAGGCAGCTGATTAACAAAGACGACATGCTCATGCGGATAAGCGAGGGCGACGCAGGATTCCAGGCCGCCCACAAAGCGGAGCGCAAGGCGGACATGCACTGGACACTCGTATACCTTCTGCAGAACCCCGGCTGGACGGGAGAGGCAATCCTCGTGGACAGGGGCGGAAAACAGCCGCAGCTGTTCATTCCATCACTCGGACTTGAAACATACATGGGGGTCGATGACAGTGTCGCTTTGAACGAAAAAATCCGCGTCAAGGCGGACAAGATAAACCTGAGCGAACTGTCGGTCGAATTCACTCAGACAGAGTAGGCTGGTAGCATCCAGAAACAAAAAAGCCCTGAAGCTATCCGCTTTCAGGGCTTTTTCATTTAGGGCATCTCTAAAAACTTCAGTTTTTAGAGATGCCGTTTACTCCACCCGGGTGAACAAGTCCACGCGGGTAAAGTTGTCCCGGGGCTCCCCCTTGTTGCCGACAAGCTCCTCCAGGCATTGCTGGGGGGAGACTTCCTTGTTCAGCACCCGGTAGAGCGCGTCGCAGATAGGAAGGCGGAGCTTCTTCTGCACGGCGACCTCGTGGACGTACTTGCAGGCGACAGCCCCTTCCGGCAGGTAGCCTATCTTCTTGACGTTGGCAATGAGGTCGTCCAAATCCTTGAACTGCGACAGCATGTCGGTCTTGATGATGTCCTGCCCGAACCGCCTGTTGCGCCCGTACTTGGACTTGCAGGTAACGTCCAGGTCACCGACCCCGCTTATCGAGGTGAACGTCTCCGCGTACATCGCCCCCATCGCGAATCCGATTTTCTGAATCTCGTTCAGGCCGGCCGCCATGACAAGGCTCTCCGTGTTGTCCCCGAAAATCTGGCTGCTCTCGGACAGGGCATCGAGCGCGCCATAGACGACGGCGATGACGTTCTTTGCGGCGGCGCAGACCTGCACGCCGACCGTGTCGAACGAGGCATAGGCCATTATCCCGGGCACCCGCAGCAGGTTCCGGACTTTTATCGCATTCCTGTGATGAAAGCTCGCGGCGATAAGGCCGGTTATCTTTCCCATCGCGACTTCCTCGGCATGGCTCGGACCCGCGACGTAGACAGTCTTGTCCTTGTAGTCCTCTCCCAGGGCGGCCTCGACGGTCGGGAGGATGAGCCCCGGCCCGCCATCGGCAGGGATAAAGCCTTTCGTCAGGGCGGCCACAATCGTGGAGCCGTCCCGCAGATTAGGAAGGTGCGTGAATTTCTTGATTGTCGGGGCGAGGTAGAGAGACGGGCTGGCAAGGAAGAGGAATTCCTTCCCCGCCGCAACCTCCTCTATGTCCTTGGAGGCCGAAAGCCTGGGGTCAAGCTTGTAACCGGCAAGATAACGCTTGTTCTCATGCTCACTATTTATAGAAGAAACGACATCATCTTCCATGGCCCACGCCTGGACTTCGTTTCCGCCCCTGGCAACAGCTGTCGCAAGGGCCGTTCCCCATGCGCCCGCCCCAATCACTCCGACCTTATGACCTTCCATAGACATAGCAGACATATCCCCGCATCAAAGTTTTCAGTGAACGAACCTTAGAACCAGAGGGAGGCCTGATCCTCCCAGTCAATTATCTCCTCAGGGGCAAAGAAGAGGTCTATCTCCCTCTTCGCGCTCTCCTCGCAGTCGCTCGCATGGATGATGTTGTGAGAGGTGTGGGAGCAGAAGTCCCCGCGGATTGTTCCCGGATGGGCATCGAGCGGGCTGGTGGAGCCGGTTATGCGGCGGATAAGGGAAATGCAGTCATCCCCCTGCCAGACCATGGCGATGACCGGGCCGCTCGTGATATAGTCTACGAGGGGATCGTAGAAAGGCTTTCCCTTGTGCTCGGCATAGTGCTTGGAGGCCAGCTCCGGGCCAATGTTAATCAACTTGAGGCCGACGAGCTTGAGCCCCTTCTTCTCCAGGCGGCTGATAACCTCGCCGACGAGCCTGCGGTTCAGGACACCGGGCTTCAACATAGCAAAACATCTCGTACTCATAATTGAACCAGTTTAGCAGAAAAGGCCGGCTTTGGCTAGTAGCCGGGCAAGCCTTCGCAGGGCAAGCACCCCTCCGCTTGTCAAACCCCGTCCCAGCCCGTATACTGTGAGTATGCAAAAGGAACTCGATACCCAAAGGCATCCCCTGTTTTTCCTTATCCCCGTGGCGGTCGGCCTGTTCTTCGCCGGCTTCGGCCTGTACCTGATCCGCGAGAACAGACAGCTCGCCGCCCGCTGCACGGAAGAGGTTCCGGGAATCGTCGCCGGGATGCAGGAGCATTACGGCAACAGCGGAATGCTCTACGCCCCCGTATTCGAATACAGCTTCGACGGCATGGAGTTCCGGCAGGAAAGCGACATGGCCTCCTCCCCGCCGAAGTTCAGCGAGGGAGAAGCGGTCACCGTCATGGTGAACCCGGATGACCCGTATGAATACACCGTGCAGGGCTACACGGAAAAGACCACGATGGCAAGAGTCTTCATCATACTGGGACTTGTCATCGCGGCATTCTTTCTATTGCTTGCATACCACTTCCTCAAAATCAACAAGGATGAGGAGGAAGGAAAGGATTCGAGCGGAATACGGGTCGGCGTCGTTTTCCTCCTGATAGGCCTTTTTTCGGCGGCAATCCCTGTCGCCGCCATCAAGCTGAAAGGCGGGAGCGAGGATTTCTTCACTGTCACCAGCACCGTAAACGGCATCCAGACGACCGAACAAAATCCCTTCCTCGTCATCGCCATGCTCGCGTTCTGCTTCATCTTCGCGCTGGCCTTCATCATCCTCGGCATCGTGATGATACGGAAACGCTCGCTCGGCTTCTCCTTCGGGGCTTCCGTCGAAGCGGAGGCGGACACGCAGGGAAATGTCACGCACCTGTCACACAGCGGGGGCACGGGCGACCTCGTGCTGCCAAGGGTTTTCATTGCAATCGGCCTGTTTCTCCTGGTCATCGGGGGAAGCCTGCTCGCATACGACAGGATTTCGCTCAAATCCCGCATACAGACGGAAGCCGAAGTCATCGGCACGCACAGCAGGTCGCACTCATCCGGCGGAAAAACGAGCCGGACCTACTATGCGGACATAGAATACATGCTGGACGGCGAGCTGTACCGGAGCCAGATAACGGTTTCGGCATTCTTCAGCAAATCCCGCGTCACCGTCTGGTGCAAGCCGGACAATCCCATGATATGCCGGACCAAGACGGAATTCCTGCTCTTCTACATCGTCCTCTTCGGTGCAGGAAGCATGTTCTTTGCCGTGGGCCTTTTCACCGCCAAGGCTATGAAGCAAGAAGGAGCCTGAGGGCGCACAGGACTATCAGGAAGGCGACGTTCATCACGCTGAAACTTGCAAGGTATGCAAGGACAGACGGGAGCGCAAGCCTTTCCCGCGAGCCGGAATAGAGCTTGAAGGAGATGAGGCTTGCCAGCGAGGCGACGAGCGTCCCCAGGCCTCCTATGTTCACGCCAGCCATCAGGGCCCTGGCATCGCCCGAGAAAGGATAGAGCAGCAGGGTCGCGGGGACGTTGCTGATAACCTGGCTGCACAGGACGGAAACAGCAAACTCATGGCCTGAGACGGCGGCCTCAAGAAACGTCCGCACGGAATGAATCTCAGCGATGTTCCCCGTAAAGATGAAGAAGGCCGTGAACGTCAGGAGGAGCATGTAGTCCACGGAGGCGAGTACCTTCCGGTTCAGCACGAGCAGGACGGCAAGCACCGAGGCGGCCGCGACGAACTTGGGGACAAGGCGCAGGACGCAGAGCAGGCAGAGGACGAACAGGGCGGCATATATGCCAAGCTGCACGCGCCCAGGAATCCGCTCCCGGAGAGGGCGCTTCCCCTCCGCAGGGGCATTTGTCTCCGTCTCCCCTACCCCTCCGGCAGCCCGTGACAGGGGCACCGCCTGCACGGAGGATTTCGCGGGTGACAGGTGCTCGTCCCGGACAAGCAGCAGAGAGAGCAGGAGCAGGACAAGGCTCGCCGTGCAGTAGGGCAGAATTATCATGACGAACTCCCCGATTCCCGCCCCCATCTTGGAAAAGAGAAAGAGGTTCTGCGGGTTTCCGAGCGGTGTGAGCATGCTCCCCATATTGGCGGCGACCGTCTCAAGCACGACCGTCAGGAGCACCGACTTGCCGCTCGCCGTCGTCCCGAGCAGAGCCAGCGAGAAGGGCACGAATGTCAGGAGCGCCACGTCGTTCGTTATCAGCA
The DNA here is from genome assembly GCA_902773215.1 of uncultured Spirochaetaceae bacterium. Classification (GTDB taxonomy): domain Bacteria; phylum Spirochaetota; class Spirochaetia; order Treponematales; family Treponemataceae; genus Treponema_D. Next base: position 7,499 of record CACYDQ010000115.1, read on the forward strand.
TGCTCGTGAAAAAGCAGAGCAGGACGAGCACCCCGCTCAGAATCCGCGCCCGGTGGATGTGCGAGCACAGCATGAACGCTATCCGGTCAAAAAGGCCGCAGGCCCTGAAGGCGGCAATGACCGCCATGAGGGCAAAGAGGATAAAGAGAGTGTTCCAGTCAATGTAGGAAAGGTAGGCCATAGACGGCGGGACAAAGAAGCTGCTCGCCACCGCGCACAAGGCCGCTATGCAGAAAACCGTCTCACGGCGGATAAAGGCAATGATGCGTCTCATCGTAGCAAGATAA